>JAIOHN010000041.1 GCA_019912985.1 Anaerolineae bacterium
GGGCCGCACAGACAGGGCGTTTTTATTTGCTCAAAGAAACCTCGCGCTCAATCGAAAGCGTTCAGGCAAAAGTTGAAGCTGTGAAAGACACCAACTTGAATATCTTCAATGCGGATGCCACTTCACTGCTTGCATCCCTGCGGGCTGGTGCAAAGGGTTACTGTGGGATCGCGGCCAATTTCTACCCTGAACTTGTCGTCTGGTTATGTGAGCATTACGCGGATTCCGGGCAAAAAGTCGAGTTAATCCAATCATTTCTGGGGACAGCCGATGCAACCATCCATCATAAATATCCAGTCAGCGCCAAATATTTCCGTCAATGTGCTGGCTTTGACATGCTGCCAATCAGCCGGGTATCCGACGCCGTTTTAAACGACTACGAAATGCGCGTACTCAATCAGATTAGCACTCAGGCAAGTTACTATCGCGAACTTTTGAGCAGCGGCTAAACAGACCTGCCTGTTGATTGGCAGGTCATTTATTTAAAAAATTAGAAAGGTCGATATGCACTGGCATGAAGTCAAGTTCCAACCAGAGCGTACCAACACTTTTTTAGGAAGTCCTAGCATTGTCCGTCTGTCGGATGGGGCATTGCTTGCAACTCATGATTATTTTGGTCCAGGGTGTCCGCGTAATCACGAGGATGAAGAGAGCCTGACCAGCGTGTACCGTTCTGAGGATGATGGTCATACATGGGCCAACATCACCCACATCATGAATTGCTATTGGGCCACGCTTTTTATGCAAGACGATAGTGTGTATATCCTGGGCACTTCACAGCAGTACGGCTCAATCGTCATCCGGCGCAGTGACGATGGGGGTTTTACCTGGACACACCCTGCGGATGCACCGCGCGGCCTCCTGTTCCAAGGTGGCGTTTATCACGATCCACCTAATTATCACTGTGCGCCGGTTCCAGTGGTCGAACACAACGGGCGATTGTATAAGGCATTCGAGGATTGTGATCCTTTAGAGTGGGGCAGTGGCTTTCAGTCATGCATTATTTCTGCCCCTGTGGATTCGGATTTACTAGACGCAGCGAATTGGAGCATCAGCAACAAGCTGCCATTTGACCCGGATTGGGTACCGGCAGCGTGGGGGAAGCTGGAACGCCCTGGCTGGCTCGAAGGGAATGTAGTGGTCGCGCCGGATGGTGACATCTGGAATGTGCTGCGCTTTAACGCCCGTCCGCTTGTGGATCGTGCTGCTATCGTCAAAATGGATGCTGACGGACAGATCCGTTTCGACCCCAACACTGGATTTATTGATTTTCCCGGTGGTGGCACCAAATTTACCATCCGCTACGATAGCGAAACCGGACAATATCTTTCACTGGTAAACAACAATACGGACCCTCAGTGGCCCAACCAGCGCAATGTGCTCTCTTTGAGCGCATCCAAAGACCTGCTGAATTGGCAGCTTGTGACCACGTTGATGGTAGATGAAACCGGTCTGTCTCATGAGGATTCGATCCGGCTAACCGGGTTTCAGTATGTAGACTGGCAGTTTGATGGTGACGACCTGATCTATCTTGTTCGCACTGCTTATCGGGGGGCGGTTCGTTTCCACGACTCGAATCGGATCATTCTGCGAAAGCTCAAAAATTTTCGAACTCTGTTGTAGGAATGGGAAGCAGCGTTGCTATACCATTTTGCCCAGCGATCGGTTTTCACGCTCATCGTATTGATTCTGTCATCCTTTACTATTTTTGTGATTGTGCAGCTACCGCCGGGTGGTGTACCGGCACGCCCTGTGGGTGAGCCGGTTTACGTACAATATCTTAGCTGGATGAATCAGATCGTTACCGCTGGAGATTTTGGCTGGTCGCGTGGTTGGCGAAAGCCTGTCTGGGATCTTATTGAAGAGCGCATTATCCTGACCGCCGTCATTTCGGTATCGGCCCTATTGCTCACTTATGTGATTGCGGTCCCGATCAGCATTTACTCTGCGACACATCCCTATACCTGGGCAGATACGCTGTTTTCAACCTTTGGGATTTTGGGGATGGCAACCCCTAACTTCCTGCTGGCACTCCTGGCGCTCGTTTTTCTATCGCGCACATTCGGCCTGTCAGCGGGGGGATTGTTCTCACCTGAATATCTTCGTGGGCCCTGGAGCATTGGCAAAATCCTTGATCTGATCAGCCACCTGCCACTGCCGGTATTGATTGTTGGCACGGCGAGTACGGCCAGTGTGATTCGTGTGCTGCGGGCAACTTTAATGGATGAGCTGGAACGGCCTTACGTCAAGGCTGCGCGCGCAAGGGGCTTATCTGAAATCCGGCTGTTATTGAAATATCCTGTGCGGATGGCGCTCAATCCCGTGGTCAGCACGGTGGGGACCATTCTGCCGTTGATCGTTTCCGGCTCAGTCATTACCGCGATCGTCCTGGGGCTGCCGACTGTTGGGCCGCTGCTGGTACGGGCCATTCTTGAGCAGGATACCTATCTCGCCGCCGCAATTTTGCTGCTGCTCAGTATATTAACCATCGTGGGTAATGCGCTCTCGGACTTTTTGCTTGCCGCTCTGGATCCACGCATCCGTTTTATAAACGGCGGCGAAGTCAAGTCCAGCGCATTGCCCAGCGCTCCACCGACATTTTCAGTATTGCTGCCATTTTCGAAAAAAGGAAAAACCATGTCAAAAGTGCCTTTACTTGCCAATGATTTTGTTACGGTCTACGAATCACCCAACCCCGCAGGGGCCTACTGCTACACACCGGGAATTATTCGGCTCGATAGTGGTCGCTTGGTTGCGACCATGGACCTGGGTGGACCGGAGGTCGATAAGCTCAATCCCACACAGCGCTTTGAGCATCCACGTCATCCCTATACTTTTGTCGGCAAAGTGTTTACCAGTGATGATGGGGGCGAAACCTGGGTGCATCGTGTTGATTTCCCGGTGATGCATGCCCGTCCATTTCTTGCCGGAAATCGAATCTATATTCTGGGGCAGGCCAATGACCTCGGCATTTTGTACTCGGAAGATGAAGGCGAAACTTGGTCGCAAACATTCATGTTGACCGAAGAGGAACAGTGGCATCAATCAGCCTGTAATGTCTGGTATGCCAACGACTGCGTCTATCTGGTGATGGAACGGCGGGTGTCATTTGATGTCAAAGGGTGGCCGGTTCATGAGATGGCCCCGGTGCTTCTACGCGGCCCTGTGGATGCGGATTTGACTCGTCGTGAGAACTGGACCTTTGCGTCTGAGCTGGCGTTTAAAGATGTCATACCTGATGGTGTTGATCTGGTAGGTTTCCCCTTCTGGACCCCATACGAAACAAAGGGTATGAGTCCAATGGGGTGGTTGGAGACCAATGTCGTCCAGTTTGTCGACCCCGATCATGTCTGGTGCGATCCTACAGGGCATACTTTCCATCTATGGATGCGTGCGCACACTGGCGGCACCGGCTACGCCGCGATTGCCAAAATCGTTGAACAGGATGATGGCTCGATGACGACTGAGTTAGAGACGGTCCCTTCAGGTCAACAGGTGGTCTATGTGCCATGCCCGGGCGGGCAGATGCGCTTTCACGTACTGTACGATGAGCAGATGAAGATTTACTGGTTATTGTCGTCATTATCATGGGACAGCATGACGCATATCGACAAGCTGCCACCCGGTCGCTACAACCTACCGAATAATGAACGGCAGGTGCTGGCACTCCATTTCAGTAAAAACATGATGGACTGGCGTATGGCTGGGGTCGTGGCGACAGGTAACAGCCCAAAGGAAGCGCGACATTATGCCAGTATGTGCTTTGATGGTGAGGATATTCTGGTGTTGAGCCGTTCTGGTGATGAGAAAGCGAAAAACGCGCACGATGGCAATCTGATCACCTTCCATCGCGTCAAGGATTTCCGCGATCTGGTGTATTAAACGATGAGCAGCCAACCGAACATCCTTCTCATTATGACCGACCAGCAGCGATTCGACTCGCTCGGTTGCTATGGTTTTGAGGCGGCTTACACGCCAAATCTGGATCAACTGGCTGCGGACGGGGTGCTGTTTGAGCACTGTTACGTCAACAATCCCATCTGCACTCCCTCACGTGCCAGCCTGATGACAGGCAAGCACCTGCCGGGACACGGGGTCTACAAGCTCTATGATATTTTGCCATCCGAGGAAGTGCTTTTTCCCGAGCATCTACAGCGATCAGGTTATCAAACAGCTTTGTTGGGCAAACTGCATGTGAGCAGCCTGCATTTTGAGGCGGAGCAGCGCAACGCACATGATGGCTTTGATATTTACGAATGGTGTCTGGAAGGCTGCGTGCGGATGGATTCGCCGTATCATGCCTATCGACAGTGGCTTGAAGAGGTGAATCCAGAGTTTTGCCAACGGCTGATGACCGAAGGGCGGGCGGTCAAACACCATCCCCAGGAGCTGCATTTTACGCATTGGGCCGCTCAACGGACGATTGATTTCATTGAAAATCACGACGGCTCGCAGCCTTTCTTTTGCATGATGAGCATTTTTGATCCGCATAATCCTTACGAGGACTATCCGCTCGAAATGCTTGATCTACTGGATGCCTCAAAAATTCCTGATCCACTCCTTGTCGATGGTGAGCTGGATGCGAAACCGGAAGCACTTCGCCGGGAATCGCAGCACAATTATTTAGGCGATGTTGCCGATTTGTCTGCGGATGAACTTCACAAGATGCGGGTAGGCTATCATGCATCCGTTACATTTGCCGATCAGGAAATTGGGCGGGTGTTGGCAGCTTTGGAAGCAAAGGGCATCGCCGACAACACGCTGGTTATTTTTACCAGCGATCACGGTGATATGTTGGGTGATCACCACTTGTTGGTGAAAGGGGCGTTTTTCTTCGATGCAAATGTGCGTGTGCCTCTGTTGATGCGCTGGCCGGAAGGGGGCATCGCAGGTGGCCGACGAATAACCAGTCTTGTGCAGCTTCACGACCTGGCCGCAACGATTCTCGACGTGGCTGGGATGGCGGAAGCTGAACGGTTGCAGTGGATGCCGGATGCAGCCAGTTTGCTACCTGTTGCTGATGGCAGTGAGGAAAGTGTGCGTGATTATGCCGTGTGTTGTTATCGCAATAGTGGAATCTCGACGACTGGTTATTGGGACCCGCCTATTCATGCCACTATGTTCCGCGATGAAACATTTAAGCTGAACATTTTTCATAACAGCCCCGAACCTGAAGGCGAACTTTACCACATGCTTGACGATCCCCAGGAATTGCACAACCTATGGGATCAACCGGCATACAGTGCTGTTCAGGCGCAGATGACGAGACGTTTAGCTGATTGGCTGAGCAGCCAGGAGCGCTATCTCGGTGCGCGGGGTGGGGAGCAATTACCGACACCCGGTCAAAAGATCCCAAACAAACTTCATTAGGAAATTGAATCATGACCATTACACCATTAGCGCAGGATCATGTCGTACTTTACGAATCACCCTCACCGGAAGACATTTACTTAGGCAGTCCAGGGCTGGCACGGATGCCGAATGGTCGGCTTGTGGCGACATTTGATTTCTTTGGTAAGGGGACAGACCGGCTTCCCGAGCCTCGGATGCTGCGAGCGTTTACCAACACCTACCACCAGGGTAAGGTTTTTACATCGGACGACCACGGCCAGACCTGGACGCACAAAGTTGATTTCCCATTTCTTCATGCACGGCCATTTGTTGCCGGAAATAGCCTGTATGTGCTTGGCTTATGTAATGACCTCTACGTCATTGGTTCACAGGACGGAGGCGAAACCTGGACAGAACCCCAGGCTCTTACAGGTTATCTGGATTGGACCGGTGCAGCCAGTAACGTTCACTATGTAAATGCGTGTGTGTATCTTGCGATTGAGAAACGGCTTGATCGAAATGTGCAGGGGTGGCAGGTCGCCAATATTGCGCCGGTAGTGCTGCGCGGGCGTGTATCTGATGATCTCACGAAGCCCGAAAACTGGACCCTTGCTTCCGATCTTGTGTTTATGGATGCCGTGAACAGCGATGACCTAAAGCATGTTGGGATACCGTTTCTTGAATCGGATCGTCACAAAATGACGTACCCGGCTCCTAAACGCGGGATGGCACCTATTGGCTGGCTGGAAACGCAGGTGGTGCAGATTACCGATCCCGACCACTATTGGTTTGACCCATCTGGTCGGACACTGCATTTATGGGCTCGCGCCAACACAGGGGGCACGGGTTATGCAGCGATTGCGAAGGTGGTCGAAGAAGGTGACGAACCTGGCACTGGCCCGATGACGACCATGCTGGAAACCGCCCCGTCAGGCAAGTCCATCGTCTTTGTACCGTGTCCCGGCGGGCAGATGAAATTTCATATTCTTTACGATGCCCCGTCACGCTGTTACTGGCTGCTGAGCACGCAGTCAATCAACAGCATGATTCGTGCGGATCGTTTGCCGGACAACCGGTATGGCTTGCCGAATAACGAGCGCCGCCGGTTAGCGCTACATTATTCCTACAACATGATCGACTGGTGTTTTGCGGGGTTAGTTGCGGTCGGTGACTCCGAAAAAGAAGCCCGGCATTACGCGAGTATGATTATTGATGGGGATGATCTCCATGTGCTTAGCCGCTCAGGGGATGCGCGTGCTCATGACGCGCATAATGGCAATTTGATCACATTTCACACCGTGAGCCAGTTTCGTAAGCTAATTTATTAGGACAAGAACATGGACACAAAATATCCGGTGATCGATACTGACATCCATACAGAGATTAATCCTCAGCGAATGCTTGACTTTTTGCCAGAGCCGTGGCGCACGCGTTACGCGAGTGGTAATGTGGGCTCTCGGAATCTGGGCTATTGGAATCCAAACGGTGTGATGCGCCGTGATACAGTGCTGCCAGATGGAACCCGTATTGAAGCCAGCCCTCAAGCGTTGGCAGAACATTTCCTGGATGTCTATAACATTGAATATGGGATTATCAACCCGCAGGGTGGTTTGCCGCTTTCATTGTCCCCACAGGCGGATTACACCGCCAGCCTTGCGACCGCGATTAACGAGATTTTGATCAACGACTGGTTTCCTGTCGATAGCCGTTTTCGTGCGTCCATAACTGTTTCGGCCAGTGACCCGCATCTGGCTGTTGAAGAAATTCACCGGGTTGGTAAACATCCGGGTTTTGTTCAGGTTATGCTGCCAAGCGCATCGCACATGCCGCTTGGGAATCGCTACTATCATCCAATTTATGAAGCGGCGGTCACTTATGACCTCCCTGTTGCCATTCATCCCGGCCCTGAAGGAACCGGTGTTTCAGGCAAACCTACGGCAGTTGGTTATCCTAGCACTTATCTGGAATGGCACACGGATCTTGTCGGCAGCATGATCGCGCAGGTGGTGAGTATGGTCTGTGAGGGCGTGTTTGCGAAGTATCCCACCCTGAAATTCGTCGTTACAGAAGGTGGTGTGAGCTGGCTGCCACCGCTGATGTGGCGTTTTGACAAGAACTGGAAAGCGCTGCGCATGACCACCCCGTGGTTGGACCGGCCTCCGAGCGAGATTATTCAGGAGCATGTGCTGCTGACCACGCAGCCGCTCGAAGAACCCACGCAAAGCAAGCATTTTCATCAAATGCTGTCCATGTTTGATGCTGAGAACATGCTGATGTTCTCCAGTGACTATCCCCATTGGGATGGCGATATGCCAGATTTTGCTGCGAAAGCTTTTCCTGAATCAATGCGCGCCAAAGTGATGGCTGAGAATGGGCGGCGGCTTTATCGCTTAGAGGAACGCCAACATGCCTGATCACGCTTCTACCCGACGGAAGGTTGCCGTAGCCCAGGTCGATGAAATACCCGAGGGAGCCCATAAGCTGGTTCAGATCAATGGGCGGTCTATTGGTATCTTTAATGTGAAAGGTGTATTTGTCGCAGTGCTCAATTACTGCCCACATGCCTGGGCACCGGTATGCCAGGGGCGGGTCACTGGCACGACCCTGCCTTCGCCCCCCGGTGAATATAAGTGGGGGCGGGCAGGTGAAATACTCGCGTGCCCCTGGCATGGATGGGAGTTTGATTTATTGACAGGGAAATGCCTGTCGGACAAGCGTAAGCTGCATCGTTACCCGGTTACGGTTGAGGAGAATGTCATTTATATCAAAGTGTAGGTTGATTGTGCGCAGAATCAGTCTACTGTATATCGCAGAGAGGCTCAGCATTATAGAGTATGCGCTGTTCACAAGTTAGCGAAGGAACGTAGAGCTTTTCGCTGACCCAATTCATCACACCATTTGAATACAGTGATCCATCCCAGACGATCAGACTCCCATCGGCACTTGCAGCAATAATGGCTGCCTCGTCGGTGGCATACCTGACCGCGATGACTGGGCTGCCATGTGGATAACGCCGTAATGGAATACCTGACGCTGTATCCCACATCATCACAGTGCCATCTTCAGAACCGGTCACCGCATAACGACCATCTAGGCTGAAAGCGACACTGGTAATGGGTCCCTCATGTCCTTCAAGCCTAGTTGTCCAGTCGCAATCTCTAAACCACGCAAACTCCAACAATTTCAGAGACGTATAAAAAAGCCACATCACTACAGTATAGACAAAAGCCTATGAATAACCCGCTGAATTGACCTTCTCGCGAACCATCTCTTTAGCATCATCAACCGGTTTCACATCTTGATCATACAAAAAGCAGGCAGTTTCCTGTTCCGCATTAATCGGGATGAGTTCTGGTCGGTGGCTTTGACAGGTTGGCATGACATGCGAACAACGCCCCGCAAACACACAGGCGTTTGCTTCCGTTTTCAATTCAGCAATCTCTGTCGCACTCTCTGATGTGTGTCCACGCTCCCACCGGTCTTGCGGATCTGGCGAAGGAACGGATGAAATGAGCATCTGTGTATAGGGATGCTGAGGTTGGTCGATAATCGTATCCATGTCCCCTTGCTCGATAACTTGCCCACGGCACATAATCATCATGTCACCGCCCAGATAATAAGCAGTGGCAAGATTGTGCGTAATGTGGATACAGGAAATCCCGTAGTTGTCACGCAAGTCGTGCAGCATATTCAGGAACACAGTGCGCAGTGACGCATCAATCATGGATACTGGTTCATCCGCAATAATGAGTTTAGGGCGGATCAGATAGATTCGAGCAAGCATAATGCGCTGTCGTTCGCCACCACTGAGCTGGTGAGGATAACGGCCTAAGACGTCCGAGGGGCGTAAATCGACAGCTTCCAGAGCTTCATCAATGAGTTGACGCGCTTCCTTGCGTGAATTGGCGAGACCGAATTTGTGTATCGGTACCTGTAACACCCGGTCAATACGATAAAACGGATTATATGTGGCGTAAGGATCCTGGAAAACGGGTTGAACATCTCGCCGGTAGTGATGCCATTCTTCATGAGACATTGAATAAATGTCTTTGCCCTGATACAAAACCTGTCCTTCAGTCGGTGGAGTCAATCCCAGGAGATTGCGAGTCAGCGTCGTTTTTCCACTGCCGCTCTCACCCACAATTGTGAGTAGGGTGGACTCATTCGCAGGTAAGCTAAACGAAACATTATCAACCGCGACAACCGGCGGATGCCCGCGCCGTCGGCTGGGAAAGAGCGTGCTCACATGCTGCACATCAATAAAATTCTCATGCGGGTTTTTCATGTTGTCCCTCTTTCGTTGGCAAGATGATCTCGCTGGTTGCAACATCATAAGCCAGATGACATGCGACATGATGGCCGGTCTCGATTTCGACCAGTGGGGGTTCGATCTGGCTGCATTTGTCCATCGCAAATGGACAGCGCGGATGGAAACGGCAGCCCGAAGGCCAGTTAAGGCGATCCGGCGCTTGACCAAGGATTGATTCTTGACGAACTCGTGAACCACCAAGCACAGGAATAGAAGAAAACAACCGCTGACTATAGGGATGTGTCTGCTGTTTGAACAAATTGTAGACGGTATCCACTTCTACGATTTTGCCAGCATACATGATTGCAAGGCGGTCAACCAGTTCGGCATGGACTGCCAGATCATGGCTGACAAACAACACCGTTGTACCGGTTTCTTCCTTGATATTGAGGATTGCTTCGAGAATCGCTCGCTGAACGTTGACATCCAGAGCGGTTGTAGGCTCATCAGCGATGACCAGTTGCGGGCTGAGGGTCATGGCGATCGCGATGATCGCACGTTGTTTCATGCCGCCGCTTAGTTCATGCGGGTATGCGTCTAAAACACGGGCTGGAAGCCCCACAATATCGAGAACCTGGGTAGCGCGCTCGTGAATTTCAGGTTTGGTGAGTGTGGAGTGCGCTTTCATGACGTCGGCGATTTGGGTTTCGATACGCATAATAGGGTTGAGGGAATTCATGGAGGCCTGAGGTACGTAGGAAATATATTTCCAGCGAATCTGCTCCAGAGATCGTTCGTCGAGTTCTAAAAGATCAACAGCGGGTTCGCCTTCCGGCCTGAACATGATCTCTCCCGCCTGGATATAACCTGGTGGGCGGATCAACCGCATGACAGCTTCAATGACAGTTGATTTTCCACAGCCGGACTCACCAGCCAGGCCCAGAATTTCATTCCTGTTGACGGTCAGATTTACACCGTCTACAACTTTGTACTCCCCGCGCACACTATGAAAATACACACGAAGGTCGGAGATGCTTAGTAATGTTTCATTCATCGTTGTTGCTCCTATTGGCCTGTCGTGCCTTTGAGGCGGGGATTAAACGCTTGCTCAAGTCCAATGTTGATGAGATTCAACGAGAGGAAAATAAGCACAAGTACGGTCGCAGGTGCAGCAATCAAAACCCACATTCCCAACGACATCGATCCCCAACCAATGGCCCAGTTAATCATCAAGCCCAGTGTCGCAATGTTGCCCGGCCCAAGTCCGATGACTGAAAGGCCAAACTCAGCCAGAATCGCGCCGATCACGCTGGCTGCCAGCGATACCCCCAGGTAGGGCAGAAGGTTGGGCATCACTTCCTGGAAAACAATTTCCAGATTGCGCATTCCGGAAGCACGTGCCAGATCAATATAACTTCGTTCGCGCAGGCTCAGAACTTGCGCGCGGATCGTTCGCGCTGAAAACGGCCAGCTAAAGGCGGCTAACAACAGTGCCATCGTCACTACATTGATGCCCTTTACGTAAGCAGTCAGTGTAATGAGGAGGGGCAAGGTCGGAATGACCAGAATCATATCCGTTGCAGAGCGCAAAAAGGCATCGAGTCGCCCGCCGTAGAACCCGGCAATCAGGCCAACCACTGTTCCTACACCTGTAGAAAGCAAGCCTGCTAACACACCAATGCTTAACGAATAGCGCAAGCCTAGCAGCAGCAGCGCCGTCGTATCACGCCCATAGCGGTCTGTTCCTAATGGATGCTGCACGCTAGGCGCTTCGAAGATCCCGTACGACCCCACCTCCATAGGATTGATGTCACCGATGAGTGCTCGAATGAGGATGGGCTGCGTGATCGAAAGCAGACAAATGAATACAAATACAATAACACCGGCGGCCAGCAACTTACTGTCTCGGAGAAAACGTAAAATGAATCGCATGTTATGCCCCCGTCCGAATACGTGGATCAACCAACGGTAGCGCCAGATCGAGAACGAGATTGGCCGTTAGCACGGAAAAAATCGAGATTAAGACGATGCCTTGAATCGTGTTGAAGTCGAGAATGCCAACTGCCGTGACAAGGAGTGATCCCAGGCCGGGATAGTTGAATAACGTCTCAACCAGTAAAGCGCCGTTGACGATAAATCCTAGCGAGATGGCAAGTGCAGTAAGCTGCGGCAATAATGCATTGCGCAGCACATACTGGATAAAAATGTTTCGCTTGGACAAGCCTTTAGCCTGCGCATAGAGCAGGTAATCTTCTCCCAGAATCGATACCACAAGCGAGCGCGTGGAAAGAATCCAGCCGGAGACGGATACCAGGACGATTGCAAAAGCTGGGAGAAGCCCGTGTCTGATGACACCCAGGACAAACTCAATCGTTAAGCCGGGTGTTATGTTGGCAGGGTAGGCATTGCGTACTGGCAGCCACGCCAATGTAAACGCAAAGATGAATAACAACATCAGCGCCACGATGTATTGGGGGATTTGCGAAAACGCGATTGCCAGCAGGGTTAGTGTTCCCGAAGCGCGCGAGGTCCGCAGCCAGCCGACTATCCCTCCCACAATAATCCCCAATATCCAGGAGATAATCACAGACAGTCCCAGCAAGCCGATTGTCCAGGGCAATGCTCGGAAAATTAACTCTTGCGAAGGTGTAGGAAATGCCACGAGCGAGGGGCCAAAATCAAACCGCAGCAGAACATTAGAAATATAGCGAATATACTGCTCTGGAAGCGATCCCCCTAAACCGAGAAACTCTTTGTAATGATCAACCATCTCCTGCGATGCTTGCGAGAGATAGGCGGATCGGGATTGCAGGCTGGTAAGGAGCGCTCCGATAGGGTCTCCCGGGATCAAATGGAAGAACACAAAAGCAATCGTAAATGAGCCAAAAATTGTTAAGAAATAAATCGCCAGCCGCCGCAGAACGTAGCGTCGAACAGCACCTTTATGCATCAATAAATCTCCAATATTTTTTTGATGGGAGCAGCATGAAAATGCTGCTCCCACAGGTATGCGTAAGACTGTAGGTTATGACGATGTGCGTGTGAGGTTAAATGGAACCTTATAGAACGTCGCCCACCAGGTGAATGGAACCGTGTACATATTGTCTTCCACCGGCCAGCCTGTCCAATAGGAGGTATTCCAGGGCATCACATAGATTGTCTGAACCACTGGAATAGCGGGCATCGCTGCCATCCAGGCATCAAGGGCATCCACATACGCCTGTTGTGCTTCTGGTGAGTCAGGGCTGACGACTTTGAGCTGTGCCACTGCGGCATCAAACGCTGGGTCTTCAAAGCCGATATAATTACTACCACCTGGGACGCGCTCACCATCGCGCGGAATAGGTTGATCGCTTGTGTAATTCTGGTACAGTTCCAGCGCATCAAGCCACGCTCCACACACCCAGTGTGACGTCATATCAAAGTTTCCGGTGTTAATCGCCTCATCAAATGGTCCACCAGCAAGATACTGGACATTTAGCTGAATGCCGACTTTTTCTGCTTCGCCAGCGAGATCTTCGGCGATTTGATACTCACCGTTACCCACCTGTGCAGGTGTGATGACGGTCCACGACAGGGGATTACCCTGGTCGTCAACCCGGATCCCATCGGCCCCTGGTGCAAACCCTAAACCGTCAAGCAGTTCAACAGCTTTATCAGGATTGTATTCGATCTTGTACTCATCCAGAACTGACTGATCCAGGTATGGGGCGAGCAGTGCCCAGTCCGACCATGGATGGTCTGCGGGGACGGTTGGTGGCTGCCAGATGACCGTGCCGATTTTTTCACGGTTAACCAGATAAGACAGCGCCCACCGTACATCGGGCAAGCTCAGAGGATACTTCTGGTTGTTGATCCACATACCACGCGGGCAGGGGTCCTGGAACGGTGAATAGATGACATTCGGGCTCTCGGCCTGTGCCTGCTGAATCTGCAGCCATTGGATATTGTGTGC
>JAIOHN010000382.1 GCA_019912985.1 Anaerolineae bacterium
AACTCTACATTTTGCAGCTCTTCATAACGATCCACCAGCGCCTGGGTGAATGCCTGCGGCACGGAACAGTTGCCTGTCAGGAACACGCGCTGACCAGAACGTATCTTCTGTGCAGCTTCTTCTGCACTAATATAATTCATCTGCCATTTCATTGGCGAAATCTCCGCTACCGGTAGTCTTAATGCTCTCAGGGTAGCTTGGTTTACAAGTTGTTAAAAGTGAAATATATCACGGACGCGACGCGATGATTATAATCAACTAGAAAAGAGCCTTCCGATTGGGAGTCGTATCAATCCTTTTCAATATAGACAGGATAAAAAGCTTATGGAAAATCGGTTTCAAGATCAGGTGGCGATCATTACTGGCGGTGCCAGCGGCATTGGTGAAGCGGTTGCCAGGCGATTAGCGGCGGAAAACGCTCGTGTGACATTGTTCGACGTGGACGAGAAACGGCTCGAAACAGCCGCCGCCAGCATGAGCGGCCAGGTGGAAACCGCCGTGGTCAATGTGGGCAGCGAAGATGCTGTGCGCGATGCAGTCGCAGCGGTTGCAGCCAAGCACGGACGGTTAGATATCGTGGTCAACAGCGCTGGCATTGTTGGCCCGACCAGCACGAAAATCACCGACTACCCCAGCGACGCTTATGCACGTGTGCTGCAAGTGAACCTGTTCGGCTCCTATTACATGACCAAGTATGCGGTGGAACACATGCTGCCAAATCAGTATGGGCGTATTTTGCTGCTGGCTTCGATTGCTGGAAAAGAAGGAAACCCCGGCATGATCGGGTACTCCTCCTCCAAAGCGGGCGTGATCGGGATCGTGAAGGCCGTTGGCAAGGAGTATGCCGAAAGTGGCATTACAGTCAATGGGCTGGCTCCAGCGGTGATTCGTACACCGATGAATGAGGATACCTCAGAGGCGCAGCTGCAATATATGATTGAACGCATCCCGATGAAACGCCTGGGGACGGTCGAGGAAACGGCAGCGATGGCCTGCTGGATTGTCTCGCCAGAGGCCAGCTTTACCACCGGCTTTGTGTTCGATCTGACGGGCGGGCGTGCAACGTATTAAGACTAGGATCAGTATAGCAGTATGGATACGGCATTTCCCTACCCTGCCGTATCCGTACACCCGTCATTTGCGGTCACCACCATCAATGAACCGATAGTTGCACACACAATACATCCATTAACCTCAATTTGCCTTGTCTGTTAAAATATCGCTATTATTGTTCGTTGAAAATATTTACAAGTGATAAGCCATGAATAATAGCGAATATCATCGTACACTCTACCGACTCACACGACATTACATAGAAAATGTGATGCTAGAACGCAAGTTGAGTATCACTCCTTACCTTCAGCCAAACTATAAAATAGGTCAATTCCAAACATTGAATGAGATTTACGACCACTTACTAAATCATGCCCGTAATCGCGGAAGTGGCAGTGGTGGTGTAAACAATATTTTTGGTGAGAATGGCGACACATCCACGGAGAAACAGAAAGAACGCTACCAACAAGTCCGTGAGCTCCTGTGCGATTTTGACCCCCGAGCAATTGCTGCGCAATGGGATATCTACAAATTATTTGCGGCCTTACAGAAGCGGCCATTTCAACTCAGGGAGCCTACTGTACCTTGTTACAGTTTCTGCCGCACGATTATCTCCGGTGCGCAGTACCTTCGAAAATTCGACACGGCAAAAGCCTTCTATGACCACTTTGAACCTCTTGGTACAAAATTGGGTGACGAAGGAGAGAAACGTGCACAGCAAGAGTTATCATGGGCGATTAGTGGTTATGGCTCTGCCCTGCCTTTAGATTTTTTGAAGGAATTAGGCTTTACGAATTTTGTCAAACCCGACGTTCATACAATGGATATTTGTCATCGTCTGGATTTGGCGAGGAGCAACACAGATGGTCAAGGAACGATTAAGGCAATGAAGCAGATTGCTCTGGACGCAGGCGAAACACCTTACAGTTTAGATCGCATGTTCTGGCTCGTTGGCAGTGGAAATTTTTGGGATCTACCAGAGGTTCCGGTAGAGATTACAACATGGGCGCGTCAAAAACACAACCAAAAGCGTTCCGCTCCTGAGCGCAGAACGAAATTCATCGCTTTTATTCAGCAAGAGACTATGACCCTCGAATAAGCGTTTACTTACTCTGATTCTACATCTTAGATGATGGCTGCCGCCCGCAGGACAATAAAGACCACCACGGCGATCAGAATCAACAACAGCAGCAGCGCCAGCCAGCTTACCTGGGGGCGCACCTGCACACGCCCGGTGTAATCCAAAGGCGCGCGACTGCCCTGGCGGGCGGTGATTGAGAAAGTGTGCATGGTGGAAAATAACAGCGGCCTGTGCCGGACTTCAAAGCGGAGTGGTACGCGTACTTCCTGGCCGGATGGTACCTGGAACATAGTCTGTGGCAGCATCAGATCGACAGTTTTTGACATCGACTTGCCGCTGACAAAGGTCTCCACTCGCGCCAGGGTGTGGTTATAAAGGCACAGCGCCCCACCCTGATCTGCGTCCATCGGCTCAGGTTCCAGCCGCCCGGCCAGATCAATTTCGCGCTTCAGGACCACCGCCAGCGGCAGTTGCAGCGCGGTGTCTGGCGTTTGCAGATCATTGATATGCACCACGGCGTTAATCGTCACAGGCTGCGGAGCCGGACGTGTCTGAATGACCACATCCACCGGGCGAATCTCACCCGGAAACAGGCGCAGACTTGTCTCCAGCCAGATTTGCCAGTCTGACGGCAGGCCGGTTACAGCGACTCGCACTTCAACACTGAACTGGTTGCCGTTGCGCACCGAGAGCGGGACCCGCACCCGCTCCCCACCCGCCACATTCACCGGGTTGAGCGTAAGCTGTGCGCTGAGATTGCTATAGTAAACCCAATCTTTCGGCTGGGTATACTGCGGAACGACAGAGGATGGTGCTGGCGCTGGCGACGGAATGCCACTGTAGCGCTGTGTATCGAGCGCTTCATCCTCAGCGAGGTAAGGCAGCGTGTCTTCAGATAGCTCGACAGGCTCAGCCGGACGACGTGGAATCTCCGGCAGTGATGGCGGTGTAGCGACAGTCTCGTCGTCGCTGTCGTCAAACTTCACTGGTGGAACCGGCGGAATATCGGCTGATCGCCGTGGCAGCGGGACGAAAACTTCCTCGCTGTCCATCAAATCCTCATCCTCCGGCAGCGGTAATGGCGGGACGACTTCCATTTCATCCGTGCGGCGCTTCTGGTCGATCGTAACGGCCTCGTCCTCCGCCTCAGGCTTTCCTGATGGGAAGCGCACCTTATAAGTCGTATCCTCCCACACCTGCTCGTCGCCCCCTACAGCGGTGGGGACATCCGCCTCGGTTCTCATTTCCGGCACGATGGCCTCATCCATCTCTGGCTCAGGGGGCGAGTCAGATAGAGTGTTGGATTCCTCGTTGATCGGCTCTACAACATCCCACCCGATCGTCGCATCCGTCTCCGAGTCAGTGCCATTGTCCATGGCTTGCGCTTTAGATTGGCGTTCGGTGGTTTCACGCGGCTGCTGCCCTGCACGACGACTGCGCTCTGTCATGGTTTCAATCAGTTCATTCGCGCGCTGGATGATCTCCGAATCGCTGGGCAGCGTTTTCTGCTTCGGCATCTCCTCACGCGGCATGGCATCGACATCGACACCTTCGGCCAGCGTCTCGGTTGAAGGCTCCTGTGGCGCACTGGCTTCCAGCGTCATCAACTCCAACGTGTATTCCGCTATCCTGACGGCGGTCCCTATCTCCCATTTGACCGGCGCTTTCTGGTGGGAAAGATCAATAAACAGCGCGCCGTCCTTACCGGTAAACAGCGCCCGCCCATGGTTGGGCATTACACCCGGGCCTTCCAGTTTAATCTGACTGCCCGGCCCGCTGCCGATATTGATCCGGTCGGATTCCACTGGCACAACCTGGGTCGTGCCATCAGGATTGGTAATTTTGATCTGATAACTTG
>JAIOHN010000383.1 GCA_019912985.1 Anaerolineae bacterium
GTCCAGCAAGCGGCTGTTTTCCAGCGAAATCGCAATCTGGTCGGACACCGCCTGGATAAACCGGTTCAGGCGTTCGTCAAAGACGTCATTCTGCGCGCTTTCGACAATCAGCAAACCAAACCACTGCTGGCGGAACTGCAATGGCGCGATGGTCAGGCTGCCTACCGATTGCAATCCCAACTCTGGCTTGGTCGCCACGCTGTTGAAGCTAATCGTCTCCTGGTCCTGGTAATCCCGCGCCAGTCGAAGATAGGGTACATCCTCGGCAGCAACGACCTGCCCGGCTCGCTCATCCTGTTTGCCGTGCGTCCAGCTATAGGCGTAAGTGGCCTCGGCTGCGTCACGTTCTGCCAGCAAGACTGCGATGTGGTGAATGCCGTTGGACGCACTGACGAGATAATCCACGACCACGTTGTAGACCGCATTCAGGTCCAGTGAGGCCGTGATCGCGCGGCTGGCCGCATACAACAGGCTGGCTTCTTCCAGCGCCTGCTCGGTTTGTTCCAGCAGGCGGCGTTTTTGCAGTGCCGTGCTCATCTGGCTTGTGAGCGCCTGGTAATACTCAAAGTCTTCCAGGCTCATTCGGATGGGTTGGGGATGCATGACGTAAAACAGGCCGCTCGGACGATCATCGCTGAACAGCGGGAAAATAGCCCGGAAAGCAATCCCCTGCGCACGCATCTCTGCAATCAGCGAACTGGCAGGCGGCTCATCAGGATGTTGATCGGTGGTTACTTCAGGATCGTAATGATAAAGCGCAGAATCCGCTGCAAGCGCCAGTGGCCTCGCTTCGTTGATGTCTTCGATCTCGCCATCACCGTTGGTCCGCACGACCAATCGTTCAGTTTCCGGCCAGCCATTTTCACCCAGTGAGCCTTCCAGCAAGCTGAGGGCGAAGTTCAGGTCCGGCTCACCCGAGGTGATCATCATCGCCATAATCAAATCGCCGAAGCTTTCAGCCGTGTTGATGGCGCGGCCTGCCGCGTACATACGCTCGCGCAGTTCCAGCGTCTGCTCGGTTTGCTGCATCAGCAAACGGTTATCGACCGCGGTACCAGCCTGATCGATCAGCGCGGTGTAAATACGGTTGTCCTGATCGCTGAAGCGGCGTGGTCTGTCAAACTCGACCATGAGGACAGCGCGCCACAGACCGCGCATGTTCAAGGGGACAATCGCCAGGGCCCGCGCGTTCAGGCCCTGCAAAAGCGTTCTGAATTTCTCGTCCAGGCGTGAGTCCTGGGCCACATCGGTAACAAGTGTGACGGTGTTTTCTTCCAGGGCGGCAAGGAAGGGATAATCGGTTAAATTCAACCGCCGCCCAACAAACTCCTGCGACCACTCCTGCTCTTCAGCAGACCAACCAGCTGTGATGGTCAACCACTCAGGCGAGACGCCGAAAGGCCGTTCGTTAAATTCCAGGATCTGACCGCTGCTTGCGCCGGGCATCACCGTGCCGATAATCACCTGGATCACGCCAACCAGTGAGTCCACTTCGTTGATGCTGCTGCTGATGTCATACAGTGTAGACGTTTCGTTCAGCGTGAGCTGTGTTTCCTGGAACAGACGTGCATTTTCCAACACCAGCGATAAGCGGTCGGTCAGCGCACCCAGCAGGGCATCATCAACTTCCGAAAGTTCTTCACCTTCCGGCATGGCGATGTCCATCGCGCCCACGACCTGACCACGAATGCGAATTGGCACCGAGACGGTCGGGTCAACGACCTCGCCACCATCCTCATCTGTGCCTTCCTTGATCTCGCGCAGGTCATAATGATAAGTGTGTTCCAGGCCAAAGCTCTCCTGCGCCTGTTCCCAGGCGGTCGAGGTCAGTTGACGATTCAGGCGGTCAATCTGCTCAACACGGCCCTGCGACTGCACCAGCAGGCGGCCATTGTAAATCGCCAGCGCCAACTGGTCTGCAAGCAATTGCAACACCTGCACGTCATCTTCGGTGAAAGCATTGGGGTTCACACTTTGAATGTCGAGCGCGCCAATGACCTCGCCGCCCACTTGCAGCGGCAGCCCCATCTCGGCGCGGGTATGCGGCAGCAGCGGGTTAAAAGCATGTTCCGCACCCTGCCTGGCGGTGTCATCGACAATGACGGCCTCGCCACGGGCAGTCACACCGCCCACCACCGAAACCGATCCCACCGGCAAACGATGCTTGCTGTCCAGCATTTTCTGTCCGGCTTCACCGTGACTGTAAGCCAACAGCGCGTCCTTGCCCACATCATCCAGCAGGAAAATCTGCGCGTGGTAAAAACCGTACTCGTTACAAATCAGTTCCAGCACGCGCTTGAGAAGCTGATCGAGATTGTTCAGCATGGCGCTTTCACGGCTGACGCGTGCGGCGATTTCCAGGTTGCGTGACAGCCGCCGCCGCTGGATTTGCATTGTCTGGCTCAGGTCATTTAACTGACTGGACATATGTTGAATGGCGTTGAGAAAATCGTCATCCCCACTGGCCGCCACTGCTGCCGCATCCATACGCTCTTCACTGATGCGCCGCGCAATCACGCGGGCGCGGTCCAGGGGAGCAACCAAATTCTCCACAACTCGGCTGATAATTATCGCCACAACCAGACCAGATACCACGCTGCCAGCCAGGACCAGCAAAATCAGCGAGTGGAACTCGCCCAGCAGCGTCCCCGCATTGTCTACCACCGCCAGCTTCCACGGCGTGTTCATTGTTTCCACCGGCAGGTGCAGCCGCTCTGTCGAAACCACCAACCCGGAGCCTTCGCTCAGGCGGGTGTTGGTCCCTTGCAGCAGCGCATCCAATTCTGTCTGTGGGCGGAGGGCGTACAGATCATCAACCGTGCCGGTCTCCGTATCCAGCAAATACTGTCCGTCTGCGTTCAGAATGATGAAGCGACGTTCTGGCACCCCGTATACCGCTGACTGCGGTGCATTGCTCACTGTCTGCATGATTGCACTGGCATAGACATCCAGTTGCAGCACGCCTAACGGCACCCCGGATGAGTCACGGTAGCGTACCGGCACCGCCAAACGATACAGGCTGATTGGCTCCGGCAGCACGCTGCCGTTGACCTCTGATTGGGTGAAGGGCGCACTCATGAATACTTCTTGCGGCTCGCTATTTAGCGCCCGGTTAAAGCTTGAATCATCATTAAAGTTGCGCGCACCCTGAACGCTGTTAACCACGGGGGATTGCATGTCATTCACAACTTCAAGGCGCAGTTCCCCTGCTGCATCGATGTAGCGTATGGCGGCATAACGATCAAGGTTGGTTTCGATGAGGTCGAGGAAATCAGCGACCAGGGTGTTATTGACATCCGAATCAACAAGCGCCCTGCTATTGGCAGCCAGTGCATAGCGCCGCGTGGCCCCGGCACTCGCGGTATGGCGAACATCTTCCGCCGTATCGTCAATATCCTCCGTCAACTGCTGCGAAAGACCTGTCAACAGCACATCATGCTTTTCACGCAGGGTATTGTAGGCATTATTCCGCATCACGAGCAGGATAATCGCCCCCGCGATGACGAACGCTGCCACCACAACAGGAAACACCCGCCGTCTGATATGAGGGTGGGCTGTCAGGGATTGCTCTGCTGATCTAGTCACCTGGTTCATACTAATTACTCAGCCTCTGACCATTTTGTGATTGACCGTTGCTGTGACCATTATGACCGTTACCATTCTGGTTGTGGTCGTTGTTTCCATTTGGCGCGGGATCGCTTGCCCCCAGGCGAATACTCACCTGTGGCGCGCGCAGCGCCTGACCCACTTCTCGCACTGCGGTTTGCAAAATCTGGTTGACATCAGACTGCGCGGCCAGCCGGGTAGCAATTTCATTTACCAGATGTTCGCGGTCAGCAGCACGCTGGCTCTCCTGGAAAAGGCGCGCGTTTTCCAGGCCAATCGCGAGACGGTTGACCAGTGCTTCAGCCAGTTGCAGCTTGTTCTGGTCAAATGTTGCCTGTGGCAGCTCCCATTCAACAGCTCCCAATACCTGATCACGCAATCTGATCGGTATGGCAACCGGGATCGTCCGCCGTGTGGTGGGTTGACCCACTACCGTCTCGCCTTGTTCCATAGCCTGCTGCCGCAGGGCTGAAATTTCCTCATTCTGCGCAGGCACATTGCCGGCAGCACTCTGCTTGCGCTGCGTCCGTGCCTGTCGCATCTGCTCACGCCAGGCCCCCAACGTGGCTGCACGGCGGCTGCGTTCAATTTCCTGCAAGCGGCGCAGTGAGTCTTCGTACAGGCGCGCATTTTCAATGGCAACCGAAATCTGGTCGGCCATCGTTTGCAGCACCTTCACCTGATCATCATCGAAGGAGGCATTCATGACACTCTGCACGTCCAGTGCGCCGATCACCTCACCACTGGCATTGCGCATTGGGATCGCCAGTTCAGCCCGCGTATCTGGCAAAAATTCATTGCGGCGATGGATGCGGCTGTCACCTGTGTCACGGGCAATCACATACTCGCCCATATCGGTCACCATACCGATCACGCTGACACTACCCACACCCAGGCGGTGACCGACCTCCAACAGACGCTTGCCAGCCGCCCCTGTACTGGCGCGCAGCACCGCGTAGCGCCGGTCACTATCCACCAGGAAAATCTGCGCATGATAGATGTTGTCAAAGCGGTCGACAATCAAGTTCACGACCTGGTCCATCAGGCTTTGCTGGTCGCGCTGTGTGGCCGCGTAATTGCTGATGTCCTGCGTTGCACTGATGTCACGAGTACGGGCTTCCACGCGGTTTTCCAGGTCTTGAATCAGCGTCTGCACCTGCTGCCGCATATCTGCGAAGCTGCCTGCCAGTTGCCCAATCTCGTCGTTACGGTACATATCCGGCACTGGCTCGGCAAAGTTGCCGGATGCCATCGCCCGAATGGCGTTACGGATGCGCGCCAGCGGCGGTGTAATCATCTGATTACCACCCAATACCAGCACCAGCACCAGGCCACCTACACCCAGCACCAGCACAAACCCGCGTGAGATCAAAATGCGCCCAAACGAGGTGGTAATGCTTGCCGCCGAGGCTTCGTTGACCAGCACAAACTGGGTGCCAACCGTCGGTTCCTGATAACGTACCACGTCGCTCGGACTATCAT
>JAIOHN010000384.1 GCA_019912985.1 Anaerolineae bacterium
GCATTACCTCTTTTTAGTGAGCTGTGGCTTAATCAACCTTCAAAATTTGTTGGTTGGCGATACATTGAATGTCTACGCAAGGCAAAGCAATTGGCAGAAGCCGAAGTCGTTTCACGTGATGCCTTACTGCGTTTTCCAGAAGACCCCTACACAATTAAGCAAGTTGCTTGGATGTTTGCAGAGTTGGAACAGTATCAACAGGCAGCAGAACTATTTGATAGGCTTTGGCAAGCTGGACCAGACGACTACATTCTAAGTAGCTATATCAAGTGCCTTCGGAAAGTCGGACGACTAGATGAAGCTGAGGCTATCGGTAAAGATGGAATGAACCGTAAGCCGCAGGACCAATTCATCCGACGTGAATTGGGTTGGGTCATTTACGATAAGCACCTAAAACCTGCCAAAGAGGACAGTGATCTCGATGCAATCATTAGGACAGCCCATGAAATCGTAGAGTTACACGCTGATGAATTGTTGCTAATGAGAACAGTCTTGGCTGTGATTAAGGTAGCCAAAGATCAAAATAATGTTCGATGGCGTGTTGTGTTGGAATGGGCAGACAAGATTAACCCACAAATGCTTGAGCATCAAGCAAAGGAATACAATGGAAAAAGGGTAATGTCGGATCGAGAAACATTCTATATTGGGCGAGCAAGAGCTTTACTGGAAACGAATCAATACCAAGATGCATTTGAACAGGCACAGAAAGCGTTAGGGGAATTTCCCCGATCTTTCTTCCTTGCACGCCTTGATGCGCTCGCTCATGCTGAAGCAGGAGACCTACAATACGCTGTTGAAAAAATGCGTGAACTTCAGCGACATTCTCGCTGCGACTGGTACGCTACGGCGGAACTTGCCAATTTGGAATATCGACTGGGTAACAATGAGGAAGCCTATCGATTGATGTGTTCCGCTCTCAATAGTACTCGCCAGAGTGCTGAATATAAAATAGGCTATCTTGTTAATTTGGCTTGCATTGCGTTGACGCTTGGCAAAATGAAAGTAGCCAGCGCACATGTGAAGTTGGCTCGTACTATTCGTACGAGAAATGAATGGAGCTTTCCAACTGATCTTTTGCAGGCTGAGAGCAGAATATGCGAATTATTGGAACAGCAAGACCTCTCACAACTTCAACTTCCAGACAGTGAGAATGAGCTGGCGCGATTCTGTCAGAAGCAATGGCTTGAAGGTTCTTCAAATACACAAGAACGTGTACGGGGAGTGATTCTTTCGCCACGCAACCCCGATGATGTATTCACATTTATTAAACCTTCTCAGGGTGGGGAAAAGATATTCGTTCATGCTCGAAACTTACCGCGGAACTATCATGAAGGGATGTCCGTAGATTTTGCTGTCAAGCCAAGTTTTGATAAGAAGCGGAATCGGGAGTCTATTGAGGCGGTAGATGTGCGTCCAGTTTAACTACAGAAGCGACACTTTTGCGCCGCTTCTGTCTTACGCTATGTCGTAACTAGAACGGAATGTCTTCTCCGCTCTCCGGTTCGTCGCTCTCCAACCGGTCAAGCAGCACCAGGCGGTTCGCATCCAAATCCAGACTTGCCTGCGGTGCGCCGCTCTGGTCAACCCACGCACTCGGACGCATCCATTCCGTTGTCACCTGAACGAGCGAGCCTTTCTTGACGTACTGCGCTGCGACATCGGCGAGGCGGTTCCAGCAGTTCACACGCAGCCACAAGGTCTGCTTCTTGCCGCCGCCATTCTTGCGATTGACTGCCAC
>JAIOHN010000385.1 GCA_019912985.1 Anaerolineae bacterium
GCTCAGATCATGGGTGATGTAGAGGAACGAGATACCCGAATCGCGCAGCCGCATCATCGCGTTCAGGATCGACGCCCGCAAAGAAGCATCGACCATCGACACCGGCTCGTCGGCGACGACCAGCCGGGGCTTGACCGTATAGGCACGCGCCATCATGATGCGCTGGCGCTGCCCACCACTGAGCTGATGCGGGTATTTACCCAACACGTCGTCACCCTTCAGCCCAACCAGGTTGAGCGCGTCTTCGATGCGATCGCGTTTCTCGTGCCGGTTCTTGCTGAGCTGAAAGTTGTTAAAGACCAGGTCAAAAACATGCTGGACACGATAGAACGGGTTATAGACACCGAACGGGTCTTGAAAAACCGCCTGTACTTCGCGCCGGTATTCTTTCGTTTCGCTGGCGCTGGCATGTGCCATATCCTTGCCGTGATAGAGGATTTGTCCACGTGACGGCTTGGTGAAGCCCAGAACGAGCCGCGCCAGAGTCGTCTTGCCGCTGCCGCTTTCCCCCGCAATCGTGATGATCGAAGCCGGGGACTCCGGGATCGTCAGCGAAAAATCCTGCAAGGCAGCAATCTGACCACCGCCTCCGCGCTGGCGGTAAAGCTTGGTAACGTTGCGAATTTCGAGCAGCGGGTCAGACATTAGATTGCCTTGCTTCCTCTTGTGTTTCTTTGTCGTACAAGTGACACGCGACTCGCTGCATGTCGCTGGTTGACTGCATCGCTGGCGCTTCCCG
The DNA here is from genome assembly GCA_019912985.1 of Anaerolineae bacterium. Taxonomy (GTDB): domain Bacteria; phylum Chloroflexota; class Anaerolineae; order Aggregatilineales; family Phototrophicaceae; genus JAIOHN01. The sequence goes on from JAIOHN010000385.1 coordinate 740, forward strand.
AATACAGCGATCCATCACGAAAGGACAGCGCAGGTGAAAAATACAGCCCGGCGGCGGATGTCGCGGATCGTGGGTAATGCCTTCGATAATCTTCAGCGGTTTGTGCTCCTTCAGCGATGGCACTGCATCGATCATAAGCTGCGTGTAGGGGTGTTTGGGATGCGCGAAAAGCTCGTCGACCGAGGCGATCTCGACGATCTTCCCGGCATACATCACGACGATCCGGTCGACCATCTGTGACATCAAACCCATGTCATGACCAATCATGATCATCGACACGCCAAGCCGTTCCTTAACGTCGAGCAGCGTTTGAGCGACAACCCTCTGTACGATCACATCGAGCGCACTCGTGCTCTCGTCGGCGATAATCACGGTGGGGTTGAGCGCGATGGCGATCGCAATACACACGCGCTGCTTCATGCCGCCGCTCAGTTCGTGCGGGAACATGTTATAGGTGCGAGCAGGCAAGCCAACCATCGAGAGCAGTTCAAGGGCGCGTTCGCGCAGCTTCCCGCGATTCCGCTCGCCGGTATGCTCAATAATCACGTCCTTGATCTGATCGCAGACCTTCATGGTCGGATTCAGGGAGTTCATCGCCCCCTGTGGGATGAGCGAGAGCTTCTGCCAGCGCAGCCGTCGAACGTCCCGCTCGCTCAAATCGAGCAAATTCTGCCCGCTCAGCAAGACCTCGCCGCCGACAATCTGCCCCGGCGGTGAAACAAGCTGTAAGATGCCCATCACCGCCGTCGATTTACCACAGCCGCTCTCGCCAACCAAGCCGAGCGTTTCACCTGAATACAGTTCAAAGTCGATGCCATCGACCGCACGGACAGCCCCAGCAGGGGTTCCGTACTGAATACGTAAATCGCGTACTTGCAGCACCGAGGTTTTTTCTTGTGTCATAAAAGTAACCCTCTTTACCTAAAAATTCGGTGCTAGTCCGCGTAATCTTCTTTCAAATTTAACGCTATACGAAACTAGCACCCATCATTCTAAAGCAGCACACTGACGATCAGCCTACCTCCACCCTTTACGATACTCGTGCCAGGCATTGTCCAGCGCGTCGTGGCGAGCAATCCCGCTGAACGGGATCACCCGGTAGCGCAGGTGCAGTTGTTCGCCTGCTTTCAGATTGAAGCCCTCGCGCATCAGTGGGCTGATATGGAAGATCGACATATCCCCAAACTGTCTGTCTCCGTGCTGCATAGCGGTCGCGTACATCGGTTCAGGATGGCGCAAGTTCTCCGGGTGGCTGAGCAGCGCCATACCCGCCAACGGTGGGTTCTCGCCATCACCATACCCAAGCTCGTCGATCGCGCCGCTGTAGGCGATCCAGCGCGCAGCCTGCCCGTGACAGGCGTCCGCCCCGGTTTGATTCTCGCTGTTGAGGATGAACTCGTGCCAGCCGAGGCAGCGCGCCGGACGATAGCTCATACCCATGTAGCCGCCCCAACTCTCCTCAGGATAAAACGGACTGCATCCAAGCTCGCAGTCGACGACGGCGGTCGTTGTCATGTCCCAATCGATGATCCAGCCTCCGGGAACGCCGACGACGTGCGGGCGAAAGACCAGCCGCCGCGTTTCGGTCAACAGCAGTTCGTCCGTATTGACGATCCGCATTTCCAGCGTTTGATTCACTTCGAAACAGCCGTCTCCGCGGTCGACAACGCTGTGATCGACGACGAAGCTGCCGCCTTCTCCTTCGTGATCGGACAAACGATCTTCCCAGAAAACCACGCCATTAATCAGCTTCCACGACCACCACAGCCCCTTGTGCCAGCTATGGTCGAAAGGTGCATTCAGCGTCAGCGAATGGTTCGTGCTCTGGCTGCGGACGGGGTGCAGGTACGGCTGGCGCGAATCAGCACCCCAATAGTACGAAGCGAGCACCTTACCATCCGGTCGAACGACGTCCCCGCTGAAGGAAGATGTAGGTTGCCATTGTAGTTTGCGGGTCAGTTCCATCATTGCATCCCTAGCGTGATTTCAGTTCAAGCTTTTCAAGATCAATCGGCGTCGGTGTTGTCATAGTGATCACTCGTTTGCCGCCCGGTTGAATGTCGATGTAGTTGTCGGAAAAGGTGGTGCGTTCGTCGGGATAGGACAGATTTGCGAAATAGACGTAGTTCTTGGCGCTCAGCGTAACCTCGGCGCGGCACTCGTCGAGCAGCGTGACTTCCATGCTCGGCAGTTCTGCTACGCGCTGAACATCTTTGAACACTTCGAAGAATTCGTGATTATCTTCAAACGATCCGTTCGCCGCGCTCACCCACAGATAGCGATCAGCACCGGGTGCAAGCTCGTCGCTCGACCAGGCACAAACACGGTGTGCCGTGTTCGCAGGAACTTGTACTGGGAGGTCGATTTCGTGCAGCGTCTCGCCGCCGAACGTCCCCAGCGTGATCCGCGCGCTGTCTTCGACCCGTTTCAGACTGTCGTTGACCACCCACAATTCGACGCCTTCCGACGAGATGTGGAACGAGGCGATCACGGGCGCATATACGCGCCGCAGGTAGTAGTAACCCGCTTTGCCGAAACCATAGGAGTCGATCACGCTCCAACTGAGCACGGGCCAGCAATCGTTCAACTGCCAGACGATCGTACCGGAGCAGTGCGGTTTGCGCCGCCGGAAGTGCTCGATGCCGAACTTCAGCCCTTCCGCCTGCGCGATCATGCTGTAGTCGATATACTCTTCCAGCGTTTCCGGCAGCCCCGTGACCGCCAGCATCAGGTTATCGCCCTTGTTCTTGGGGTTATCCTTGTTGTGGTGATCCATCGACTCGCTGTGGTGGTAAAGCATGTGGGGCGGGATCACGCGGCGCAGCGTCTCGACGACGGGTGCGGCGTGCATCCCGAATTCGCTGATGAAACGCCCCATATCCTCGGCATAGCGGCGGTACGATGCTCCGGTTGGCAATGCGTCACGCTTTGGGGGGTCACCAAAGCGACGGTTATAGCTGTTGCCGTGCCAGACTTCCCAGTTGTGGCGGTTGCCATCGCGCTGGTCAGCGTGGTCGTTGCCGCCAAACGGCGACCCGGGCCAGTATGTCGTCCGCCTATCGAGTTCTGCGACGACGCGCGGCAGAATTTTGTGATAGTAGAGCGCGCCCGACACGTTCATCGAGTCCAGCTTGTCCCAGTTGATGGTTTCGTGCAACCATTGATTCTCGTTGTTGCCGCACCAAAGACCCAAACAGGCGTGACCGCGCAATCGCCGCACCTGATAAATCGCCTCCTGCGTCACGTTTTCGACGAAGTCGGGATCGTATTCCGGGTACATCGCGCACGCGAACATGAAGTCCTGCCAGACGAGCATTCCCAGCTTGTCGCACAGGTTGTAGAAAATCTCGTGCTCGTAAATGCCGCCGCCCCAAACGCGAACGATAGTCATATTCGCGTCACGTGCCATTGTCAGCAGGCGCTCGTAGAGTTCATCCGGGATCGCGCCGACGAACGAGTCCGCCGGAATCCAGTCACCACCACGCGCGAACACTGGCACGCCGTTGAGCACGAAGCGGAAGAAGCGCGTCCCCGGTTCGTCAGTATCAGGCGATTGATCAACCGTCAGCATGCGGATACCGACCTTACGCGCATCCTGATCGAGGATTGTCTCGCCCTCAGCCAACGTGACTTCCAACGTGTATAGCGACGGCGTGCCCAGATCGTGCGTCCACCACAGCTCCGGCTGCGCGATGTCCAGATACGCGGTGATCGAAGCCGCTCCCGGCACCATCTCGCGCGTTTCCTCGACCGTGACCGACCCATCCGGCGCGATCAGCCGGATTTTTGCGTTCAACGGATTATCCGAGGCGAAACGATCGACCTCGACGCGCACCGAAACCAGCGCGTGATCGACTTCTTTGTCGATCTCCAGCGTATAGAAGTAAACGTCGTCGAGCGCGGCAGCATACTGCCGGACGAGTTCTACCGGCAGCCAAACCCCGATCGTCGGCAGGCGTGGACCCCAGTCCCAGCCATAGCCAAACTGCGCCTTGCGCATGAACACGCGCTCTGGATTGCGTCCCCACGAGCTAAACTCCGGCAGCCGCCCCTGATCGACGTATGCGAGCGGCGGATCGAAACAGATCGCAAGCACGTTAGGCACGCCGTAGTTTAGCTTCTCGGTGATGTCGAAGCTGAAGGCGCGGAACATGTTCGCTGTCTTGCCGAGTTCTTCCCCGTTCAGCCAGATCGTTGCGAAGGTGTCCAGCCCGTTAAAACGCAGCAGTACCCGTTCGTTATCAGCGGTCGGGTGCTCAGCCTGGAAGCGCAGACGATACCACCATTCCTGCTCCTCCATCCACTCACACTGGCTTTCATTGCGATCATAATAAGGATCAGGGATTTTCTCCGCCGCGATCAGTGTCCGATGAACGTCACCTGGCACATCGGTTTGCAGCCAGTTGGTGTCGTCAAAATCCGGCAGGTAGTATCCCTTAGCGAGACCCTCCCCTGGGTAATCGTTCATCAGTTGAGCGATATCGAGCATTCAAAATCCTTTAACGAATGATCAGAAATCCGGTAAGCTGTTCAAGATCAAGGTCGGGATCGACCGTCACCGTCAACAGGTCATCCTTCCACGACCAACACGCGTATGACGTTTCTTCCCACCCAATCATGACATGAACATCATTGGGGCGCACGGGACAGGGCATTTGCAGGCTGCCGTCGTCGAACGGAATGCACGCGATCCGGCTGTCTTCTTCAATCCCCCTATCCCCTTGCGCGATGATCGCCCAACGCCCACTCCATTCGTAGCCGGGAAGTTGGCTCATATCGCTGAGCTTGTCATCGCCGTCACGAAGCGTCAGCGCGGTGAGCGTCTGCACACCGTTGATGTTCTCCAACCGTCCCCAGCAGCGCATCAGTGGCTCGTTATGCAGCGATCCCGATTCCGTATTCAGCCAGAGCGGTGTCCACTGGGTCGAACGGCGATGCCACAACGACAGGGCACGCAGCCGCGTGATCAGGCTGGGCGGTACAGAGGCTTCAGGCGCGTTGAACGCGAAGATGCCACCCGGCGCACCGATCACGGCGGTATCCAGCAGGATGTCGGGGATTGCAGCCCAGTCGTAGCCACTCGACGCCATGATCGCCGTACCGTTAATGCCTACTAGCGCCGCCCACACGCTCCACTGACGGTGACCGATCGCTTCCTCATTGCCCGCATCGCCCAGGTCATCTAGGGCGACCATATTGTAGGCGGGGCGCATTAACGGGCTAAGCCCCCAACATTGTAAGGTGATCTTCGGGTTGACGGCACGCGCGGCATCGGCGACGATCTTGTATAACGTGTATGCCATACGCTCTCCACGATAAGCAGGATCGCGCGGGGCGGCAACGTCTGGACCAGGTAAGCCGTAGCCAAAATCCATTTTTAGCAAGACGGCATCGTAGGTGCGCACGATGCGTTCGATCCGCGCCCGTAGATACTTCCGCGCCCGTTCCGAACTTGGATCGAGACAGTAATGCGTCCGGTGTGGCTCGTGCGGATTCATCTGCCAGCTTGCGCGGCGCGGCTGACCATCAGCGCCGCACAGCAGATCATCAGCGGTTAGCCCGACTTCTTCCGGGCGATCTATCCAACCGACGGCTTGCCACAAGCCGACCTGCATCCCCAGTTTTTGGACATAAGCGACATCTCCGGCAAAATCAGGGAAGCGGACAGTATCGACGTCGCCGCTCGACGGATAAGTTTCCCACTTGTCGTCAAAGACGAACAATTCCGGCTTCACGGCTTCCGCGACCTGCTGCGCCAGCCGCCGATTTTCAAACACATCCAGCTTATATTCGCCCCACGTATTCCACTGGCTGCTCTGGTGCAGCGGATCGACGGGTTCTGTCTCGAAGGTTGCGAAGTGAGCGGCGTAGGCATCCCATGCCTGTGCGCTCCAGCTCAAACGCAGTGGAGACGCCCACTCGCGCACGGAGTCCTGCGGCGCTGTCCATAAATCTTCACGGTAGCGATAGTGCAGGCAGCCGCTCGTCGAGCGGATGTCGAGCGTCATCGCTGCGTCGGGGATCGCGCCGGGACCGAAAACAAGCCAGCCTGCATCGCCGCCCATCGAGCCGCAGTACAACGGGCGCGGGTAAGCCGCGGCATAGGGCGTGCCCAACGCCGGGCCGAAGTTGCCAAGTGGCAGCGTCGCATAACCGAAATCCCAACGGCGGAAGAAGCTCTGGATCGGGGAGCCTTTGGCGCTCGGTATGCAATAACCTTCCGAAGTCCAGTCCGCCCAGAATGGCAGATCGACCTGCGGAACGATCGTGCGCTGAATCTCTGACAGGAGACCAACGCCAAAATACAGGCTGATGATAGCGGGAGGGGATGACGTCCATTCAATCGACAAACGCTTGAACTCGCAGCCTGCTGTAGTCGGCGCAACTTCGAGTGTGCCCTCCCCCAAGCCCTCAAAAGCGAGGCGAATCACGCCACCATCATCGGATAAATCAGTAGAGATCGGGCGCGCTTTGCAGAAGATGGGTTGGGGATCGTTGGCTATCCATAACGCAGGCAAGAGCGACCCCGCCCAGACTTGTTTTCCTTCCCGGGTAAGCCGCGCCCAGTCACCTTCGATATCCCAAGTAAATACAAGATTACGATTTTGCAGAAACCATTCCATGAAATCCAACCTTGAAAATAACGTGTGTATCTTTAGTCGATTGTAAGCATTTCTGCAAAAAATCGCAAAAAATTTGCAGTCTGTGGCGAGTAATTTTGCGCACAAAACCTTCCTGTCGCAACTATTTTTGTACAGATTGCACAGATTTCAAGCGAGGAAACCGCCAATATGTTGACATAATCAGCAGATACCCCTAGCATATTTTCTGTAAAGATTGAAAATTTCTTGCAGTGGTGCAGTTGTGGTTAGACGACCAAAATTACATGACATCGCCAGTTTAGCTGGGGTATCGATCGGCACTGTCTCACGGGTGCTGAACGGCAAAGACAACGTCGCAGAGGAAACACGGGATGTCGTCCTGAGTGCCGCGCTTCAGCTTGGCTATACCCTGTCTTCTGACGCACAACAGGCGGGCAGCCGTCGAATCACCTCGCTGGGCGTGATCAAACGCACCCCCTTCGCATTACGCCGGCATTTCGACCCGTTCTACGGAGCGGTAGTCACGTCCATCGAGCAGGAATGCCAAAAGCACGACATCAGCATGTCGCTGACTACCGCCGAGACCGACGAATATAACGAGATGCGCGAACTGCCTGCCATGCTCACTAACCCGCAGGTGCCAGCACTGATATTGATTGGCATTCACCTTAATGCCGACAATGTTGACATGTTAATCAACCTAAACAAGCCCATCATCCTCGTCGATTCTTACACGCCGTATTCCGTATTCGATGCGATCCTGACGGACAACGTGGATGGGGGTGAACAGGCGGCGAACTACCTGGTGCGAGCGGGACACCGCAATATCGGGTACATCGGCTGCCACGACAACGAGTACCCCAGCATCCGCGAGCGGCACGAAGGTTACCTACGCGCCCTCAAGCGGCATGGACTGCCAACGCACTACAGCCAGCCGTGTATGTGCCACACCGAAGAAGCGCGCCAAGCAACGCTCGACCTATTAGAACGCGCGCCGGAAATCACCGCGATTTGCGGCTGCAACGACCGCTCGACGATGGCGATCATGCGCACATTGAACGCCGCGGGACGCAGCGTACCACACGATATTTCCGTTATCGGCTTCGACAACTGGGAACCAGCGCACGATACGGTTCCCCCACTAACGACAATGAACGTCGACACCACCCGTATGGGCAAGCTTGCCGTCGACTGCCTGCTCCACCGCATTGATAATCCGGACGAGGGCGTGATCAAGGTTGCTTTGGGCACTCAACTCGTCGAACGACAATCCGTACGTTTCCTCAACTCGTAAGATGCAAGAAAGGAGGTCTGCAAAGCCGACAGCCAACGTTTGACTTCAACGTAGAGACTTATTGTCCATTTAGGAGTTTTCCATGTCTCGAAAATCCTTGTTTCTTGTAATTCCATTCCTCGCCATGCTCATATTCGTGCTGCCGATCGCAGCGCAGGATATTCCGCGTGAGGAAACTGTCATTTTCTCCATGAATTCGCGCGTAGCAAACCCGGAGAACTTCAATCCGCTGCTGCCGACCACCGCCACAGATCGCGGGCTGCGTAATGCCGTCTTCGAGCCGCTGTTCATCCTGAACTACGAAACGGGTGAAGTTGTCGGCTGGCAGGGTGAAAGCCTCGTGTCCAACGACGCGCTTGACGTGTGGACAATGAAGCTGCGTGATGGCATCATGTGGAGTGACGGCGTTCCGATGACCGCCGACGACGTGGTCTTCACGTTTGAACTGCTGCGCGACAATGCAGCCGCCTTCCAATATGGTGGCTCGGTCGGGCAGTGGGTCGAAAGCATCGACAAGATCGACGATCTGACGGTTCAGTTCAACCTGACTGGTCCAAACCCGCGCTTCGCCATCGACGTGATCGCGGTCAAGGTTTCGGGCGCGCCGATCGTTTTGCCCAAGCACATCTGGGAAAATCAAGACCCCAACACCTTCACGAACTACGACCCTGAGCAGGGTTGGCCCGTCTCGACAGGCGCATATGGTCCGTCCAGCGTGGGCGAAACCGATCTGGTTTACGACCGCCGCGACTCGTGGTGGGGCGCAGACTCCGGCTTCCAGCCCGACATGCCCGCACCACGCCGTTTGATTTGGACATACATCGAATCAGAAGAAGTATGGTCGAACCTCGCCATCAATAACGAGATCGACCGCGCACCCGACAGCACCGCCGGGACGCTCGAAGCGATTCTGGCGCGCAACCCGAACTGGGCGAGCTGGTATCCTGATCTGCCGTATGCGTGGCCGGACCCGTGCCCGCGTGCGCTGGGGATCAACAACACGGTTGCCCCCTGGGATGACCCGGAAATGCGCTGGGCGCTAAACTACATCATTGACCGCAATGAACTGGTCGTCGTCGCCCGTGAAGGCGTTACAACCGCCTCAACGACACCGTTTGTCAGCTACGCCTCGATGGCTCCGTTCATCCAGGTCGTCGAAGATGCCGGCCTGAGCATGAGCCCGACTGCCGATGTCGACAAAGCACGCGAGATTATCGAAAGCAAGAGCTACACGCTCAATAGTAACGGCATCTACGAAAAAGATGGTCAGGAATTGTCGTTGGTTCTGCAAGGTCACGAGAATATCCTGGAATTCCGTCTGATTGGTGAAGTGATGGTTGAGCAACTGCGCCGCGCTGGAATCAACGCCAGCCAGCAGGTCGTCGCCGGTGGTACGTGGAGCGATAACCTCGCGCTCGGCAACTACGAAGGCATCATCAGCTGGATGCCGTGCGGCTCGATCAATGAACCGTGGGCGACTCTAGACTGGGCGACAGAGAAATGGGTCATGCCGGTGGGCGAGCGTTCACCTGCCAACAACAACTTCGTCCGCTGGGAAAACCAGGAATACAGCGACATCGTGGCACAGATTGGTTCGCTACCGCTCGGTGACGAGCAGATCCCTGGCTTGGTGGTCGATGCGATGCAAATCCTGCACGACGAGATGCCCTACATCCCGCTCGTACAAGCCGCGATCATGACGACCTACAATACAACCTATTGGACAAACTGGCCGACTTCGGAAAACAACTACGTGCACCCGCCGGAATGGTGGGCAAGCTGGCACATCGTGCTGCATGAACTTCAGCCTGCCGGAAGCTAAACGCACGCTGCAAGGATGCAACATATTGGGGCGCAGTGCAATTGCACCTGCGCCCCAACGGTCGATTTCTTTCGCTATCGTGAGGATCGTGCTGGAAGAACGGCACGGCATCCTCTTTTATTGAAATAAATTAGGTACTGAGATGACGAAGAATAATCGAGTTCGCTATCTGCTTCGCCGTCTGCTGGTTCTCGTGTTCACCGTCTGGCTGAGTGCGTCCATCATCTTTATCGTGCCACGCCTTGCACCCGGCGACCCAATCCAGGCGATCATTACACGCATGTCCGTTCAGGCGGGACCGATTCCCGGTGGCGACCAGCTTGTTGAAGAATGGCGCGAGCGGTTTGGACTGAATGATCCGCTCGGCGTGCAATATCTCCGCTACATGGGCGGTTTGCTCACGTTTGATTTCGGCTACTCGCTGGCGTCGTTTCCAGCAAATGTCAATGACATGGTCGCACGTTCGCTCCCCTGGACGCTGGGACTCCTGACCCTGACGGTCGTGATCACGTTTCTGATCGGAAATTCTATCGGCGCGCTGCTCGCGTGGCAAAAGACGCCCCGATGGGTGCGCAACGTGCTGCCTGTGTCGATGGTCTTTACGTCCGTCCCGTCGATCCTGGTCGCGCTGATCCTCTTAACGATATTTGCCTCGTCGCTTGGCTGGTTCCCGATCACGGGAGCATACGGGCGCGAAGTCGAGCCGGGGCTGAACCTGCCGTTCATCGCAAGCGTGATCCATCACGGCACATTACCAGCGCTATCGATTATTCTGGTGTCGTTCGGCTACTGGGCGTTGAGTATGCGCGGGATGATGATCACCATACAGGGGGAGGACTATACGACTCTGGCGGAAGCCAAAGGACTGAACCCCCTGTTCATCCTGTACCGCTACATGGTGCGGAACGCCATCCTGCCGCAGGTGACGGCGCTGGCGCTCACGTTGGGGACGATGGTCAGCGGGCAAGTCCTGATCGAATCGATCTTCGCTTATCCGGGCATGGGCAACCTGATCTATCGGGCGATCCGTGACCAGGATTTCACCACGATTCAGGGCGCATCGTACATCGTCATCCTGACGACTGCCCTCGCCGTTTTCATCATCGATCTGATGTACCCGCTGATCGATCCACGCATCTCTTATGGGGACTAAGCACATGACTGCTGTCAAACCGTCTCAGGAAATCAGTGAAGTGCAGGTACGCACGTCGCGTTTCAACCGCTGGAATTCGCCCTGGCTCAATTCGCGTCTGCTGATCGGCCTGTTTCTGCTTAGCATGATCGTGGTTGTGGGGACGATCGGACAGATGACGTGGGATACGGAGATGGCGTACGTCGCCAGCGCACCGCTCAACCTGCCGCCGCTTGGATTCACGAATCAGCGTGGGGAGGCGGGCGTCGCAGAGCATCCGCTAGGTACTGAAGCGAGCGGGCGCGACATTCTTGCAGTGATGGTCGTCGCTGCGCCGAACACGCTGTTCGTCGGGGTGCTGGCGGCATCGATTGGTGTCGTCATTTCGATTGTGCTGGGGTTTTCCGCCGGATTTCTCGGTGGATTGCCTGATGACATCATCCGGCTGCTGGCTGACACGACGGTCACCGTGCCTTCGCTGCTGATCCTGATCGTGATCCAGTCGATCATCCCCGACATCAGCCTGACGACGATGGCGCTGCTACTGGCGCTGTTTAGCTGGGCTGGCGCGACGCGCATTATACGATCGCAGGTGTTGACGATGCGCGAGAGCGGCTACGTCGAAATGGCGCTGCTGTCCGGCGCGTCGCGCTTCTCGCTCATGTTCAAAGAAATGATGCCCAACCTGCTGCCTTACATCGCGGCGAGCTTCACCGCCAGCGTATCTGGCGCGATTCTGGCGTCGGTGGGGTTGGAGGTACTGGGACTCGGTCCGCAGCGGGTCCCGACGCTGGGCGTGACGATCTTCAACGCGCTTAACCGGGCGGCGCTGCTGCGCGGCATGTGGTGGTGGTGGGGTTTCCCGACTCTGATTCTGGTGCTCATCTTCATTGGCCTTCTATTGATAAATTTGGGCTTGGACGAAGTCGCCAACCCGCGCCTGCGCCGTGCCCGTTCGTAGTACCGGCTCGTAGAAATAAGACTCATTCGCCACTAAAGGAACGCTTTTCATGAACGGTGCAGAAGTACGCAAACGCGGAATTGGTTTCGTCGGGCTTGGCGGAATCACAGTTACGCATCGCAAGGGGTATCGTATCTATGGGCTGCCGTTCGTCGCGGGTTACGACCCCTCGCCGCGAGCGCGGGCAGCCTTCGCCGCCGAAGTGCCAGAGGCGCGCGTCTACGACACACTTGAGGGACTACTGAACGATCCAGACGTCGAAGTGGTCGACCTGGCGACGCCGCACACCCGCGAGGCACGTCTGACCCCACTTCAGGCGATCGTAAAGGCGGGCAAACCGGTCTACATCCAAAAACCGATGGCTGCTTATTATCAGGACGCGTTGGAAATGGTGGAGTGCGTCGAAGAAGCCGGAGTCGCGGCGATGGTAAACCAGAATATGGTCTGGTCGCCGGGGGCGCAAGCACTGGCGCGACTGATCGTTGACGAGCAGGCGATCGGTGAGCCGCTGCTGGCTCAGGGTGAAGTCCGCCTGCGCTCGGATTACAGCGCCGAACGCTGGTTCGGGAAAGACGAGCGCAACTGGACGGCAGGCAACGCCGTCCACCTGATCAGCGTGATGCACATGGTCTTCGGTCCGCCGGAGAGCATCTTCGCCGTGACGGGCGTTGATTCCGATCACCCCGGTGTGACCTATGACGCCTTTGGCACGCTGATCTGGCGCTACCGCAACGGCTTCTCGATCTCGCTGCTGACCAACGGCATGTACTACGGCATCAACCCGAAGCCCTACGTCTCGGAGGAGATTTGGGTGCAGGGCGCACGCGGGATCATCGACACAGGTCCGGAAGAATTTCTGACCGTGAGCTGGCGCGAAGACCCGACGCAGCCGGGCGGGCCAATCCTGCGGCGCACCTACGACATCCCAGGCGCGTGGATGCCCGATGGCATGGGGCGCGGTATGCAGCACTTCCAGCAGGCGCTGGACGCCAATGCTGAGCCGCTCTGCAGCGTGCAGGACAACCTGTACGTGATGGCAGTGATCGAAGCCACCTACAAATCGAACGAGCGACGCGAACCGGTCACGATCGCCGAGATCATGGGCGACCGTTTCGACCCGAACTACGGTCCGGGTTGGGTGCATCGTTATCAACACGGGTAGGGAAGTGACCCCTCACCCCGTGCGAACGTGCGACCTTCCCCTCTCCCACGCAAGCGGGAAGAGGGGAGAAGGAGTGAAATTACTTGCCGATGGAGCACTTAATCGGAGTTCGCAACAGCTTTTAAATGATCTTCCCGCGCTTGTACACAGACTCTAAAAGGATTTGACAATATCATGCCCGATTTAAAGATTGCCGTTGCTGGAGCCGGAAGTTACGTTTTCGGTCCCAGTATCTTAAGCCAAGCGATCCTCGAACACCGCCTGAACAATATCGAACTGGCGCTGCTCGACGTCGACGCCGAGATGGTCGAGCTGATGGCGGGCGTCGGTCAGCGCATGGCGCGCGAAACCGGTGTCACTATGACGGTCAGCGCGCACACCGACCGCAAGAGCGCTTTTGAAGGCGCGGACTTCGTGATCTCCGCCGTGATCCGCGAGATGCACAAGCGCTTCGCGATGGACGGCGAGATCATCAAGCAGTACATCCCAGATCACCTTCAGACTGAGTACGGCGGCATCTCCGGCATCAGCAATTCACTGCGGCAGATCGCGCTTTACCGCGCGATCGCCGAGGACATACGGCGCTACTGCCCAGATGCATGGCTGCTCAATATCTCGAACCCGCTGACGCGCGTGTGCCAGACCGCGCACGAGATCGGCGTCAAGACCGCCGGTTTCTGCGCCGTCGCGCTGGAAGCCTACGAGATGACATGGGCGATCATTCACGGAGAAAAGTTGTCGTACCCCTACAAGCCCGCAATCGATCAGTGGAAGGCGACGACCGCCGGACTCAATCATTTTGTCTGGCTGGTGGGGCTGGAAGACCGCGCGAGCGGCGAGGATTTGCTGCCGCTGCTGGCGGAGCGCTTCAACGCGGGCGGCAGATCGGCCAACCCCGTCGCTGAGCGTCTGTACCGCGAGACGGGTTATCTGTTGGTGCCGCACGACGATCACACGATGGACTTCCTGCCGCCGCAGGGTGACGTCACCTCGGTAGCAGCACCGTCGCACGGGAGCGCAACCGACCGCAAGGCGCGCGCAGCACACCTGCGTGATGTATGCGAAGGCAAAGCCAGTTGGGAGAGCCTGCTCAACATCGTCTCATGGGAGCGCCCTGTCGAATTTATCGAAGGACTCACGGCAGGCAAAGACGCGTTCTTCACGTCGATGAACCTGATCAATGAGGGGCAAATCCCCAACCTGCCGCGCAACGTGTTCGTGGATACGCCGCTGACGATCACCGACGGGAAGATTCTCCCGCAGCAGATCACGCTGCCATCGAGCATCCTGCCGCTGTGCGAGCGCACGGTACTGCTCACGGACACGATCGTGAAAGCGGGGATGAAGCAAAGTCGCGCACTGGTGCATGAGGCGGTCATGATCGACCCGACGATCAGCGACAAGGCGGCAGGGCTGCGGGCGATCGACGCCAGCCTCGAAGCCAACGCCGACATTCTGGGGGCGTTCGCCTAGTACACCCCTCATCCTGTGCGAACTTCGTTCGCCTATTTCAACATTTCGAGGGCGTTCAAACATGAGCATTCTACTGGCACACTGGGTTTGGTAAGTGTGAGTGGACTCTCAATAACAACCTTTAGGGGTTCAAGCAAACGCCTAACATATTCGATGCCTTCTTAATTCAGATAACGCTCGGGTTGCAGTATTTGGGCTATCAGTGGACAGTCTTTCAGATTATGAGCGGATCGATGCGGAGCTCAGTCAGATAGAAAGATTGAAATACGCAGTTGTATTTGCCCGGAAGGATAAAGATGCCATTACCGACCCAGTAATAGTGGGCGTGGTTTAGTTCTTGCTCACTTTGTGTGCAAGCGGCTGGAAATCGGCTATCGTGCGTCGAAAACACAATGGTCGAGCGTGACCGCTCTCTGCAATATGCCCTGGGCATTGCGGAAGATGCGCCACAAGCCGTCCAAGTCGCAGATCGCAAGCACTTACTCAAGAACCTTTCCGAAATGGTTGAGCGCGTCCTCTAGGAACTATTGCCAAAGATGAGGCGGAAACTGAACCTGTCAGTCTATGACAATGCGCCACGCGAGAAATTTCCACAGGCTGCGACGGACCAAGAAAGACAAGCCACCAGTCGTGCCCAGCGACTACGTGACTACACACTGATCCAATATCCGCGCCGCACAGCGTATTTCGGAGTGTGCAAGCGGCTTAATTCTAAGCTAAAATAGGCTATGACAATGTGCCTTGTAGAAACTTATTTTTACCCCTCAAAGGAGCCCCTGATGCCCGATCCCCACGCGCTTGATCTGCCTGCCGAAACCACTCTCTCCACCGTGGATGACCCACCTGCCCTGGTCTACCTCGCCGGTCTCACCAGCCCCCACAGCCGCCGCAATATGCAGCGCTACCTCGACCAGATCGCCGCCTTGCTCTCCGGCGGTCAGGCCGATGCCCGTACTTTCGATTGGTCTGCCCTCCGCTTTCCACATGTTCAGGCCGTCCGCTCACGCCTGATGCAGGACTACGCCCCGGCCACCGTCAACGGCATGCTCTCAGCCCTGCGTGGCGTGCTCAAAGCGGCCTGGCGTCTGGGATTGATGTCGGCAGAGGATTACCAGCGGGCGATCGATGTCGAGAATGTGAAGGGTGAGACCCTGCCTGCCGGTCGCGACCTGGCCGAAGGCGAGATGCGGGCACTGGTCCGCGCCTGCCTGGAGGTTGCTGGTCCGGCGGGCGTGCGCGATGCCGCCATCCTCGGCCTGCTCTACACCGGTGGCTTGCGCCGGGCTGAGCTGGTGAAAGTGACGCTGGCCGACTACGATCCCGACAGCGGTCAGCTGCGGGTGATCGCGGGCAAGGGACACAAGGACCGGACCGTGTATGTCAGCAATGGCGCGCAGGATGCGCTCCACGACTGGCTGCACGAACGCGGGGACCAGCCAGGTCCGTTGTTCGCGCCGGTC
The DNA here is from genome assembly GCA_019912985.1 of Anaerolineae bacterium. Taxonomy (GTDB): domain Bacteria; phylum Chloroflexota; class Anaerolineae; order Aggregatilineales; family Phototrophicaceae; genus JAIOHN01. Next base: position 16,646 of record JAIOHN010000385.1, read on the forward strand.
AACAAAGGCGGGAACATCCGTTACGAGTCCGATGGCACCCCCGTCGCGATGAGTGCGCAGGCGATCTACAGCCTGCTGAAGAAACGGGCGGAAGCCGCCGGGGTGAAGGACTTCTCGCCCCACGATCTGCGGCGGACGTTTGTGGGGGACCTACTCGATCGCGGCGTGGACATCGTGACGGTGCAGAAGCTGGCGGGGCATGCCAGTGTGACGACCACCGGACGTTACGACCGGCGACCGGAGCAGGTCAAGCAGTAGGCAGCGCAAAAGCTCCACTTTCCGTATTCGAACCAGCATAAGCGCGGCAAAGATGCGCCCTAACCGTTCCGTAGCCGTGTCACAAGTCGAATACACGAGCGAAAATGATGCTCACCGTTGGCATGGAGAGGTTCTTTTGATGATACAATGAGCGTGAGAGATGTCTCAGTGGAGCGTGGCAGATGATGGACTTTGCACCACCCGCCAGTATTCAGAACGAAGTGATGGCCTTTTTACTGTCGTCACCGACACCACAACAGATTATTGAATTTCGTGCCTCGGACACTGCTCAACAGCGGCTGCGCTATTTGCTGGACGCCAATCGGAATGAGACTTTGACCCCCGAAGAAGAGGCCGAGTTGGATGAGGCAAGTAATATCAATCAGTTTATGATGACTCTCAAAGCCGAAGCTTATAAGGCGCTGGAATGACCTATATTCCGGATTCGCTTCGTCAATCGGTGACCGAACGTGCAAACCATAAATGCGAGTATTGTCTGTTAGACGAGAACTACAGTATTTACAGTCACGAAATCGACCATATCATCCCTGAAAAGCATCGTGGCGAAACAGTCATCAGCAACCTTTGTTATGCTTGTCTGGAC
>JAIOHN010000042.1 GCA_019912985.1 Anaerolineae bacterium
CCTGATAGCTGATAGATTCCAGGGCAGCCCGGATGACATGCGCTCGTGTGCTGGATGGTGTCAACCCGACAATAGCGGCCTGCACATCAGCACGCCAGTAGGGCGCGCTGAGGCCAACGAAACCTGGGACGAGATATACACCGCCATTATCTGGCACACTGAGCGCGAGGGCTTCAGTCTCAGAAGAATCGCGAATTAACTCAAGCTGATCGCGCATCCAGGCAATCGTTGCCCCGGTAAAATTAATGATGCCTTCGAAAGCGTAAGTCGGTTTACCGTCATATACCCAGCCAATCGTCGTCACAATGCCGCTAGCCGAGCGAACCGGTAGCTCCCCGATGTTCAGCAGTACAGATGACCCTGTTCCGAAAGTGACCTTCGCGCCGCCGGGTGTATAACAGCGCTGGGCGAACAACGCTGCTTGCGAATCTCCCATAACCCCACAAATAGGAATCGCAGTTGGGAGCACACCGCCGCAATCCGTCTCACCGAAGTGCGCTGCACTCTCACGAATTTCTGGAAGTGCTTTGCGAGGCACACCGAACAGTTCACACAGCTTGTGGCTCCAATCCAACGTATTGATGTCATAGAGCAGGGTACGGCAGGCATTGGTATGATCGGATGCGAAAACCGTTCCGCCTGTTAGCCGATAAATTAGATAGGTTTCAATGGTTCCCAACAAAGCGCTGCCTGCTTCCAACCGGGCTTTAATCGCCGGTTGGGCATCTAACAGCCATGTGATTTTTGATGCTGGGAAATAGGTATCAATCTTCAGTCCAGTGGCCCGGGCGACAGTTGGTTCATATCCCGCTTCAATCATCTGGCGACATAGAGGTTCCCCTCTGCGGCACTGCCATACAATCGCGTGATGCAGTGGTTTCCCTGTCTCCTTATCGAAGACGACAAATGTCTCGCGCTGGTTGGTGATGCTCACACAGAGAAGGTCATCCTTTTTTTCTGGATGCTTTTCCATCAAATCACCAATGACCGTCAGAACGTTTTCGTAGATTTCTTCCGCGTCATGTTCGACCCATCCCGGCTGCGGGTAGTGCTGCTGGTGATTCTTTGTGACCTTATCCAGCAGATTCCCAGCCTCATCGAAAAGGATGGCCTTTGTCGCGGAAGTGCTCTGGTCAAGGGTAAGGATGGCTTTACTCATACGCGCTCTCCCAGTAACGTGCGGGCACTCTCTGCAAGCCCATCACCGGAGATCCCATAGTGATCGAAAATATCGTACTGGTCGCCATTGTAGGTGTACTCATCCGGGATGCCGACAATCTTTAGCGGCACGTGAATCCCACGCTGCATCAGGATCCCGGCGCAGGCCTCTCCCAGACCACCATGGACACTATGTTCCTCTACGGTAATGATTCCCTTTGTTTCTTTGGCCGCACTCAGCAATGCATCAGTATCAAAGGGGCGCAGCGTGTGCATACTGATAACGCGGCAGAAAACCCCTTCTTTTTCCAGGATTTCTGCTGCTGCCAATGCCCGGGATGTCGGTTCCCCTATAGCAATGAACGTCAGGTCTTTACCTTCGCGGATCGTGATCGCTTTGCCAATCTCGAATTGAGTGGATTCAGGATGCAGGTTGCGCACGGGCTTTTTACCAAAGCGCAAATATACAGGGCGTGGGTGCTCGATGATGGCTTTGAGCGCCTCACGTGTTTCAAAATTATCTGCCGGGGCGATAATATCAATATTGTTGATGCAGCGTAGAACAGCGTAATCATGCAGCGAATGATGGGTGGAACCGAGCATTCCATAACTGAGGCCCGCACTGATTCCCACAACACAAACTGGACGATCTGAATAGGCCACATCATTTTTGATCTGTTCCAGAGAGCGCATTGTCAAAAAACAGGCAGGTGACACAGCAAAGACTTTCTTTCCTGCTGCTGCCAGTCCGGCGGAGATCCCTACGAGGTTCTGCTCTGCAATGCCGACTTCAACGGTTTGCTCTGGAAGCTGCTCGCCAAAGGCAACCAGCTTGCCGGACCCCCGTGAGTCACTGGTAACAATCAAAATATCCCGATCTTTCAGTCCCATTTCCAGCAGTGTATCTGCGAATATTTGCTGATTAGGTTGTCCAAGATTCGTCATGCTGACACCTCTAGCGCTGTTTCTGCTGCATTCAATTCTGCGATTGCAATCGCGAGCTGCTCATCACTGGGAACTTTATGGTGCCACGCTTTGACATCTTCCATAAAGCTCACACCCTTGCCTTTAACGGTGTTCGCCAGGAGCAGGTTGGGCTTGCCCACCTCAAAAGGAACGCTTTCTAACACGTTGACAAGGGCAGCAATATCATTACCATCAACCTGGCGTACCGCATAGCCAAATGCTATGAATTTATCCGCCAGCGGTTCCAGGGCATTGACTTCTTCTGTGCGCCCAGTGATTTGCAGGGTGTTGCGGTCAATGATGGTGACGAGATTATCCAGTTTGTAATGTGCAGCGGTCATCGACGCTTCCCAGCTAGAGCCTTCTGCCAGTTCGCCATCTCCCAACAAGGTGTAAACACGGTAGGATTGTTGGTTGAGCCTGGCAGCCAGTGCCAACCCTGTAGCTACAGAAAGACCGTGACCCAGCGCCCCTGTATTGTGCTCCATCCCAGGAATCTTACGTGTTGGATGCCCGACAAAATTCGTCCCAGGCTGGTTTAAATTTTTCAGCAGCGTTTCGCGAGAGTAAAAACCCTGATCGGCCAGTACTGTGTAAAGAGCCTCCACGGAGTGCCCTTTGCTCTGGATGTAATGATCGCGGTTGACCTGATCGAAGTTGTCTGGTGTGATATTCATAATCCGGTTATATAGAACATTAAGAATATCCACACACGACAGACTGCCTGCTGTATGACCTGCGCCACCACGATGGATAATTTCCAGGATTGTTTTGCGATAAGCAATGGACTTTAACCGAAGTTCACGCTCGTTCATCATTGTCCTTTCTACGCATGGTGTTCGTTTTGCGTCATACAACAGATTGATGGCTAGACATCAGTCAGGCTGCACAACGCCGATCGTCAACAAAATGCAAGCCCAGGTACGTTGTTCGCCAGTTGCAATTACCAGAGCCGTATCCGCTGACCGAGCGGACTCATAGAATGAGCGACGCCCGAGTGGTTGTAGCTCTAATGCTGGCAGCAGCTGACGATAATCCGCAAAGATGGCGGGTTCTAGCCCATTATCAGGTGTGATTGCCTGGGCGGCTTCGATAGGAATGGCATTTGTAAGCACTCGCAGCACATCCAGCACACCAACTAAACCTGGCGCTAAGTTCAGATACACCCGTTCTGCATCCCGATTTGCGCCGGTACTAAAGGGATAATTGCTATCCGCAATCAGGATCTGAGATCCATGCCCAGCCGTACCAAGCGTATGCAAGATTTGCGGGTGAAGTAAGGTGTAACGCAGCATATTGCACCTCGTAATCTCGGGTCAAAATTAAACATATATTTCTATCTGGTTTTATAGATTTTCATGAACATGTTGCAATTAAGTTCGGTCCAGGTAAGGCAGCCCCCGCCAGGAGAACTGCCTTCCAACGTACTAGAAGGGACGTGGTGTGTTTCACCACATCCCTGTCATGAACAGCCTTTATTCGACCGGTTCATCATAGAGGACGAAGCTCTCATAGCGATCCGCATTTTCGGGTGTGATCAGCAGGCAGTCGATGGATTGCTTCTCTTCCTGGGGCAGTTCACCGGTCTGGATGTATTGGTGCGCCTGGTCAACGGCCAGTTCACTGAAGATCGCCAGCGGCTGCAGGACGGTAGCATCCATGCCACCCTGACGGATGGACTCCACCGCGTCGGGGCTGCCATCGAGACCAACGACGATCACATCATTCATGCCTGCGGCTTCGAGCGCTGCTACTGCACCCAGTGCCATGGTGTCGTTACCGCTGATGACGCCCTGGATGTCCGGGTTCCCCTGGATGATGGTTTCCATCACTTCGAAGGCTTCCGGCTGGCTCCAGTTGGCGGTCTGGACAGCGTCGAGTTCCAGGTCGGGGAAGTCACCGATCACGTCGTTGTAACCCTGTGAACGCACACCTGCATTGGTGTCGGTTTCACGTCCAAGCAGTTCGACATATTGACCTTGCTCGCCCATCTGCTCGACGAAGTACTCGGCACCCTGGACGGCACAGGAGTAGTTGTTGGAGACCAACTGGGAAGCGGCGACACCGGTTTCATTGATCTCGCGGTCGATGAGGAAGGTGGGGATGCCTGCATCCTTGGCACGCTGGATTGGCGCGATGGAGGCATCTGCACCAGCGTTATCCAGAATGATGGCTGCCGCATTTTGAGAGATAGCGACATCGAAATGCTGGTCCTGGAGGTTGGGATCATCGTCATGGACGAGGACGAGGGTGGTGTAACCGAGTGCTTCGGCGCGAGCCTGGGCGATGTCGGCTTCAGCCTGGAAGAAGGGATTGTCGTGGGATGGGGTGATGATCACAATCAACTCACCATTTCCCATCGGCAGATCTTCAACACTATCCTGAGCTGTGGTTATGACAGCACTTAAAACAAGCACCATAAGCAGACTAAGGATGATTAGCAATTTACGTTTCATGAGTTTTCCTTTTTATACACGATTGAATAAATATTCAGATATTGGGCAAAAAGATTTGAAATCGTGTCAACTACGGACCCTTTCTCTTACTTTGCTTCTATTTACATCAATTAGCCCCGTTGCTGCAGACGAACTTGCAATTGATCCACCACAACAGCGAGGATAATTACAAACCCAGTGATAATGGTTTGTAGGAATGAACTCAAACCTTCAAGTACCATACCATTGCGCAAAACACCGATGACGAAAGCACCGATGATGGTACCAAAAACTGTGCCACGCCCACCGGCTAGCGAGGTCCCGCCCAGAACTACCGCTGCAATTGCATTGAGTTCGAAGGTCTCTCCGGTAGCCGGATGAGCAGCGACCAACTGTGAAGCGATAATCAAACCAACCATCGCAGAGCAGAGGCCGGAGATGGCATAGGTTAACAGGGTGACACGCTTCACGCGCACGCCTGAGAGTTTTGCAGCACGCTCATTACCACCAATGGCGTAAACCTGACGGCCAAACGGGGTCTTATGTGCAATAAAGACGGCGAGGGCAGTGAGCGCAATCATGATCCAGATCGAGTAGGGCAGTTCTAAAAACGTCCCACTGCCCAATAGCGGAAAGCCAGTATTGCCTAGCTCAACATCACCGACGAGTGTGGGGAAGGTCGCGCCATTGTTACTCAGCAGGGCGAGACCGCGTGCAATATAGAGCATACCTAATGTCGCGATAAAGGGTGCCACATTGAAGCGTGTGATGATAAAGCCATTTGCTAGCCCCACTATCACCCCGACGACCAGGGTCAGGCCGATCACAATCCAGATATTAAAATAGACGGTTACTCCGAACATCGGCAGCACCAGCCCTTCGGTGATCAGCCAACCAGCCACCATCCCGGCCAGACCAACAATGGAACCGACGGAAAGATCAATGCCGCCAGTGAGGATGACGAAGGTCATGCCGATACCGAGAATGGCATTGATCGCCACTTGCTTCGTCAGGATGATTAAATTACTAGAGCTTAGGAACCCATCCGTATTTAAGGCAAAAAAACCAAGCAGCAGAAACAATGCAACAAAAGCACGCAGACGGATCAGTAATTTGCTGAGCACAAACAATACACTATTGCTCTCCGGCTTTGCAGCGCCCGCGTCGGGTAAACTTGTTGATACATTCGCTGTCTTCATTCTATACTCCTACCGTTTCCTGTGATTTCGCTGTACCATGCCCAACCGCTGAGGCGTGTACGAGCGCCTGTTCATTTGCTTCTTCACGTGCAAATTCGCGGGTAATCTGCCCTTTTGACATCACGATAATTCGATCTGAAACTGCAAGAACCTCTTTTAGCTCGGTCGAGACGAAGAGAATTCCCAGGCCTTGCTGCGCGAGTTGTACCATAATATCGAAAATCTCTTGCTTCGCACCGACATCAATGCCTCGCGTCGGCTCATCCATCATGAGGACTTTGGGCCTTGTTAATAGCGCCTTGCCAACTACCACTTTTTGCTGATTGCCGCCGCTCAAAGAACTGATAAGCGTTTCCATATTCGGCAACTTGATCGACAATTCTTTCACGTAATGTTCCACTGCATCATGCTCTTTGTTCTGGCTCAGCATGAACCCACGCATATATCGTTTCAGGCTTGCCAGCAGCATGTTATTGCGCACGCTCAATGTCTGAATTAGCCCTTCACGCTGGCGGTCTTCAGGGATGAGCATCAAACCTTGTTCAATGCGATTCTGGATTTGGGAGCTTTTGATCGGCTCGCCATCAAGCAGTATGTCCTCCACAGAATACTCGTGGTCACCTATCAGGCATTCGAATAACTCGGTTCGTCCAGAACCCATCAAACCATACAGGCCCAGGATTTCACCTGCGCGAAGTTCAAAAGAAATGTTCTTCAAGATGTAATCTTTGCCACCGGGCTTGGGCAGCGACAAGTTCTTCACTTCAAAAATGGTTTCGCCAATGTCATGCGGTGCAGGTTGGTAGCGCTCTGTGGCATCGCGCCCGACCATATTCTCAACGATCCAGTGCAAATCGACTGTGTGTATATCTGCTTCTGCGATCAGGTTTCCATCACGTAAGATGGTAATGTAATCGCCAATCTCCATCAGTTCTTCTAACTTGTGTGAGATATAGACGATGGATACACCCTGATCTTTTAGTTCCCGAATCACACGAAAGAGGACTTCCACTTCGGTGTTACTCAGCGCAGAAGTCGGTTCATCCATAATGAGGATACGTGCATTTAACGAGAGTGCCTTCGCAATCTCCACAATTTGCTGCTGCCCAATGCGCAAATCAGCAACCAGGGTGCGAGGGTCGATCGGTTGCTCCAGGCGTTCCATCAATTTGGCAGCGAATTCCTCTTGGCTCTTGTGGTCAATGATCATTCTGCCGCGTGTTCGTTCGTGAGCGACAAAAATGTTCTCGCTCACATTGAGATTTGGGAAGAGGTTCAGTTCCTGGTAAATAATTCCAATGCCCAGGTCTTCCGCCTCAATTGGTGATCGTGGGGCTATTTCTTTGCCCTCTAGCATAAGCGAACCGGAAGTAGCCTGTTCCACGCCAGCCAGAATTTTCATCAACGTGCTTTTACCCGCACCATTCTCGCCGATCAGCACATTGACCTTGCCGCGATAAATGTTGAAATCTACGTTGTTCAGGGCGATGGTGCCGGGATAGATTTTGTTTACCTGCCGTGCCTGTAAGATGATGTCGTCGCGCGGACCTGTCATGTGCTATTCGACTTCCTCTAGGCTCACGGGCATAATCACAACTTCTTCGGGGTCATCAAACGTAAAAGCGCCCACAAACCGAACTGTCTTTTCTACCAATGATTCTAAATCCACCTGTCCGAGCACATCTGACGTAATGCGATCTTTTAGCGCTGTGGAAACACCTGCAAATTCAACCTGATTGGTGAAGTCATTGAAGATAATGAACCCCACTGCATCTCGCAGTGCATTACCACGTAACACTGGACCGATGGCAAGATAGACGTCTGCTTCTCCGTCGTAGGGGGCCAGGTCCATTGGTGCCAGCCCTACACGTGAAGAACGATCCAGCTCAAGGATTTTCGCCTCACCATAAGTCATAAAACTGTAGGCACCATTGCTCGTGCGGTTACCAAATTCTTCTGCAGCGCTTTTTTGATTGGCTTCTAAAGCCGTCAACAGCTCGCCAATTTCCTGGGATTCTCCGTTGATAGTCGGCAAGAACTGATCTTCCCAGATTCCATCTACATAAGCCTCTGGGCTGAAGCCCTCCTTGGCGATTTCATCCTCTTTCAGTGAACGTACTGTTGCCAGTGTGCAACCGCTCACCGCCATAGCGAAGGTTGTTAAGAGGATAAGTGAGAATAATATTCGTGCGTGCTTCATCAAGTTTCTTCCTTCGGCTACTAATTCACTTTTCTAGTAGCTGCTTCGCCGTAAAATGATCTGTAATCAACACGTTAATCAGTTTGCCTCTCATTGCGCCGCGAATAGCCTGCACTTTGCGCCTGCCACCCGCAATGCCAACTGAACGTTTCGCCTTTTTCAATTGATCCAGGGAGATGCTGATGACTCGCTCATCATAAGAAGTTCGCACGGGCTGACCTTCGGCATCAAAGAAGCGCAGGCAAACATCCCCTACGGCTCCTGCCTCACTGATGAGCTGTAGCTCTTCCGGGGCGAAAACATTGCCACTACTTGCCAACAGCTTAGAGGGTTCGACACTGCCGATGCCGACAAGCGCCAGTGAGACATCATCAAAGAGGCGGACAGCTTGCTGCACAAATTGATCTTCCTGAAGCGCCTCACGCATCGCCACTGAACTGACGACACCTGGGGCAGGCAGGAAGATCGCGGTGCCATGTACCAAATTGGCGAAGCGCTCCGTAATACGTGAAGCATAAATTTCCGCTGATGGATTGCCAACCCCGCCAAGCACCTGTACGACCTGTGCATTGGTGGACTTAGCTAATGGCTGCATGGCGTTCACCATCGCCAATAGGCTTGAACTCCATGAGGAAAGGCCAACTTGCTCGTTCTTTTCGATAGTGGTTTCAACATAGTAGGCAGCGGCACTGCCAATATGATGTTGTATCGACGTTTCGTCGTCGGGGTCTTCGCAGTCGACGATAATAGCCGCTTTGAGGCCATAGACCGCACACAACTCATTTTCCATGTCCGCATAGACACCTGTAGGCATTGTCACAGTGATCCGAACGATGCCTTCTTTTTGTGCCTGCCGCAGCAAACGGGACACGGTGGCTTGCGAGATATCAAGCTGATCCGCAATCACCTTTTGCTTTATATTAAGCTGGTGGTACATATAAGCGACTTTGGCAATAAGTCGGAATTCTTCAGCGCGTGTGCGGGCCATGTGAATATTTATTCTCGGTAAAATTTTTATTTGCAAAAAGTCTAGCACTGAATTGCTGCGATGTCAAACAGATTTCTTATATTTGGCGACGCTGAACATTACAGGGGAAACAGCAGGTGGGTACGGCAGGTGAATCATCTAGATGGGTGAGGGAATCAGTCTTTTTTGAGGTTGTTTAGATACTGGTGTTGCCGGCTCCAAATATATATTGTGTAGCAATCATTCTGAACCCGGATGACGATAATAACCCAGTTTCAACCACCTTGTACCAGGAGTGAAGTATCACTCATGACCGCTCAAGTCCCCACAGATTTTGACGTACATGCTCAAATGTAAAATGGGCAGGGTTGACTGCTGTTAAACCGGGAGTATCAGCCTCAATGATCTCGCCTGCTATCGGCGCATAGGCAGCCCGGTAGGCGATTGCCGCCTTAACCACAAGAATGCGCATATGCTGCGGCGCGATGCCGAGACTGATAATCTGTTGCAGGCTAAAAGGGGGTTCGCGTTTAGAGGTTAGCACGATATAGCTGGACAGATCCGGCACATCGCCGGGAATCTCAAGTACGGCGCTCAGGCCCTGGTCACGGTAGCGCTGACCCCCATGACGAGCCTCAGTCTCGATATAGCATCCATCATGCAGACATTTGACTCGGCCATTCACACTCACCGGACTGCCATGTAGACTGTCGGTTTTACCGCCAACTTCAAGCATGAGTTCCGCACCAATCCCAGCGCTGGCACAGACCTGGACTGCTGCTGGGTCTGCCAGAACCACAAGCCAGCTATCAACTGCCTGCGCCAGCAGCTCGCTAAGGATGAAGGTGCTGTCTCCGGCAGAACCAGCACCAATGTTATCGCCCATTTCGACCAGGACGACAGGCGTCTGCTGCGACTCATAGGCACGTCGTACCGCCTCTGCTGCCTCGGGCAGATCAAAGCTCAGCTCCTCGCGGCTGTCCCAGAGCATTTGCGATAAACGTTGCGCCTCGCGGTTAGCAAACTCCTGATCACCATCGGTGACCACGACAAAAGATGGCCCCATTTCAGCGACATCAGCGTACTGGTAACTTTCCGCGAGGCTGACCGCCAGGACTTTCGGTTGTTGTTCAGCTTCGCGTACAGCTTGCATGATTGATCGCATCGGTTCGGCGCTGGTGTACTGGCGTACGATATTTAGCATCATTGGTGGTTTGACCATGACCTGCAGCGGGTGTACCTCACGGCGAACCGTTCGCGCGATGATTTCGGCGGCTTGAATACCACGTTCACGCTGGTCAATATGCGGATAGGTTTTGTAGACGACCAGAGCCGTACATTCGCGGATCAACTGATCGGAGACATTGGCGTGCAGATCGTGGGTCACAACAATCGGCATATCTGACCCGGCCACCGCGCGCAGCCGACGGACAATCTCACCATCGCCATCAGGATATGCTTCCGAAACCATGGCCCCATGCAGCGCGAGGAGTAACCCATCCAGCGGCCCAGCGGCAAGCAGCCGTTCGACCAACTCGTCCAGCAGAGCGGTGAAAGCTGCTGCAGCGACTAGGCCACCCGGCGTGGCTGATGCCATCAAGAGCGGGACAAGTTCATAATTGAAGGTTGCGGCCCCTTCGATAAAACCGCCGACTTCATGATATGCCTGCTCCCACCAGGGGATGATCTCAGCTGCGCGCTGCACCAGAAAATCATCCAGCGTGGTCAATACCGGGCTGAATGAATTGGATTCGTGCATGATACCGGCGATTGCAATTCGCACAGGACTCTCCTCTATACCGTTAACGCTGGCTGCTGCTGTGAACGTCCAGCCCCAGTGTCTTAATCTGCGACATGGATTCAATCGTATATTTGCCGCCCAGGCGACCGACGCCACCGTGTTTACGCGAGCTGAAACCACCGAAAGCTGCATGCGGTTGCCAGTAAGTACAAACCTCTTTCACATTAACGATGCCTTTGATAGACCCGATTATGAAGGTAATTGTGGGTTAAGAAGTGTAATTTACCCTGATCGTTCATAATTATGAACATCGTCTAACCAGTAATCTTGCTGCCGTCAAGAAAATCAGGATGCTTCTTACCTATTTAATCTGTGAATTCTGTGCCAGAAGGGCTGTAAAGACCTGTTCGACCGTATCCAGGGTGAGTTCAATATCCTCAGCCCGGTGC
>JAIOHN010000386.1 GCA_019912985.1 Anaerolineae bacterium
TAACATGACGGCGGCAATCAGCCAGTATGTCTCCTGGGGATATTTCGATTACCGGATGAAGGGGGAAGGTTTTGAGCAGGGGTACCAGAGCGTGCCGGTCGATTGGGGCATAAATTCTGATCGCAAACGCGGCTTTTTTAACCTGCTCAGGCAGATCACAGGTCACTAGTGTCTATGGACGAGGCTGAACCGCTATACATCGTCAACGTGGAGGGCGCAATCTTCCACAACGGGCGCTACCTGATCGCGGTGCGAGGGCCGGGTGAAACCCATGCGACGGGATTGTCAGCGCTGATTGGCGGTAAACTCGAAGGCGTTCACGAACGGCTGTACGCGCTGGAAGACACCCTGCGCCGCGAAATCCGCGAGGAAGTCGATCTCGAAGTTGGCGAGATGGTTTACCTCTACAGCAATGTGTTCGGCGCAGCAGATGCACCTGTGCTTGATGTCATCTTCCTCTGCCGCTACCAATCCGGCCAGGCGCTGGCGATGGACCCGGATGAAGTGGCCGCGCTCTACTGGCTCACACCGGAGCAGATCGCTGCTGACAAATCCTCGCCACCCTGGCTGCTCACGCAAATCGAACAGGCCGAAGCCATGCGCCAGCGCCTGGGCTGGTAAATGGTAAACTTATTGGATGTTGAACTGGTTTGCCCGATGATTCCCCCTGGTTGGTCGTTCGGTCAGGCTACGCTGTTCGCTGATATTGAGTAATATTCCTGCGTTGCTGATCTTCGTTACACCGAGGAGTCTGGAATATTCACAGTTATCAATGTCCCGGTACCGACTTCGCTTTTTAACTGGATCGAGCCACCATGCAAATCCACTGCCTGCTTAACGATTGCCAGCCCCAATCCTGTACCGGATCTATTCCCTGTGTTTGAACCGCGCTCAAACGCCTCAAACACCCGTGATTGGTCGGCTTCGAGAATACCAATGCCTTGGTCTTGCACCGTCAGTTTCAGTTCCCCACCTTGCTTGCCCAATGTAACGTGTACCTTACTCCCAAGCGGTGAGTACTTGATCGCATTCGAGAGAAGGTTGGTGATGATCTCTCGCAGGAGACGCGGATCTATATTCATTATGCCGGGAAAATGGTTCTCGAATATGAGATGATATGTTTCGCTGTATATCGCCCGAAACTCCTCGACAATAGGTTGTAGAACCTGTTCTGCGTTCAACATTTTTGGCTCAAACTGTAATTTTCCACTTTCGATCTTGGCAAGAATGAGCATCTCATCCAGCATTTGCACAAGTTGGCGGACAGATGCATCAATGCGATTCATATGAAGTAGGCGGCGATTCTCATCGATATGATCAGCATAATCGCGCAGAAGACTATTGGAGAACAGAATATTCGCAAGCGGATTGCGAAAGTCGTGTGCGAACATGGCAACCAGTTTTGCCTTTAGCAGACGCAGTTCGTGTTCTTGGGCAAGCGCATCCCTTAAGAAGTCAACCTCGCGTTGATGATCGCTCTCCTGTGCAGCTTTTTTTTCGAGACGGGACTGAACTGCCTGTAAGAAGTCGCTGTCGGTGAAAGGCTTGGTAATATAATCGTCAATGCCAAAAGATGCCCCATAACGTATGTCTTCATAGCTGGAATTCGCGATCAGGAAAATAAACGGTATATTCCCTGTGACTGGATTGGCGCGGATTTCTAAAAGCACACCATATCCATCAAGTCGCGGTATGGTGATATCACAGACGATCAAATCTGGTCGATAGCGAATGGCATGTTCGACGCCAGACCTGCCGTCTCCGGCACTCAGGGCCTCATAGCCTTGAGGAATCAGCCAGTTTACGATTTCATTGCGCGAGTTTGCATCGCCATCGATTATCAGAATTTTCGTCATAGTCGGTTTCCCTCTTTCGCAGATCATGCGGACAGGAGGGTCGCTTCCACATTAATCTGGCTCTCTACCGCGATCGTGTCCATATAATTCAACAGCTATTTTATTGACAAGAATCTCGGACTTGGGACAAAACTAATACAGGTAAGTTGCTAATATATTCATTATATGGTGAATACGGAAGCAATCCAAATTATTGTGAATAACGGGTGAGTTTTACGGTAATAATAGATGATACC
>JAIOHN010000003.1 GCA_019912985.1 Anaerolineae bacterium
CGTTGATCGCTTTTTCAGCTTGATAGATCAATGCATCACCTTCGTTACGAACCTGTGCTAACTGCTGCCGCTTTTCATCGTCTGCACGATGCTGATCCGCTTCTTTCACCAATCGCTCAACTTCGTTATTCGACAGGTTGGTGGAAGCAGTAACCGTGATCTTCTGTGCGCGACCCGTAGCTTTGTCGGTCGCCGTCACATTCAGGATGCCGTTGGCATCAATATCAAATGCGACTTCGACCTGTGGCACACCACGTGGTGCTGCCGGGATGCCTTCCAGACGGAAGTGACCGAGCGTCATGTTATCATCGGCCATAGCACGCTCACCCTGTAAGACATGAATATCTACAGCCGTCTGGCTATCCACAGCAGTGGAGAAGATTTCTGTTCTCCGCACCGGGATGGTGGTGTTGCGTTCGATGAGCTTGGTCATCACGCCACCCATGGTTTCCACACCCAGGCTCAGTGGTGTCACATCCAGCAGAAGTACATCGTTGACCTCACCGGCCAGCACACCTGCCTGAAGCGCGGCACCAATGGCGACGACTTCGTCAGGATTCACACTCTTATTCGGAGTTTTGCCCAGTCGGTTATTGACGAACTCCTGCACCATTGGCAGTCGTGTGGAACCACCAACCAGCACAATTTCATTGATCTCGCTCGCGGTCATGCCAGCATCTTGCAGTGATTGATTGACTGGTCCTTCCAGCCGTTTCATCAAGTCGCTGCTCAACTGCTCAAACTTGGAGCGTGAGAGTGTCATCTGCAAGTGACGCGGTCCGCTGGCATCTGCGGTCACGAAAGGCAGATTAATCTCTGTTTGGACCGTGCTCGACAGCTCAATTTTCGCCTTTTCGGCGGCTTCTCTCAGACGCTGGAGTGCCTGGCGATCTTCACGCAGGTCGATACCGGTATCTGCTTTGAAATCCTCGGCGATCCAGTCTACGATTACCTGGTCCCAGTCGTCACCACCTAAGTGGGTGTCACCACTGGTCGATTTCACTTCGACCACGCCGTCACCGACTTCCAGAATGGACACATCGAATGTACCGCCACCCAGGTCGAATACCAGAATGGTTTCAGTCTGCTGCTTGTCCAGACCATAGGCCAGCGAAGCAGCTGTTGGCTCATTGATAATCCGCAGGACTTCCAACCCAGCAATTTTACCCGCATCCTTGGTTGCCTGACGCTGGCTGTCATTGAAGTAAGCAGGCACGGTGATCACAGCTTTTGTGACTGGCTCACCCAGATAAGCTTCGGCGTCCTTCTTGAGCTTGCCAAGGATCATGGCACTCACTTCTTGCGGCGAATAGGTTTTACCTGTTGCCGGGATTTTTACCTGTGCATCCCCTGTAGGGCCAGCAACTACTTGATAGGGCAGGCGATCACCCTCTGCTTTGGCTTCATCAAACGATTTACCCATGAAACGCTTGATCGAGTAGACCGTATTTTCCGGGTTAATGACTGCTTGACGTTTTGCAACCTGACCGACCAACCGCTCTCCACTCTTGGAGAAACCGACTACAGACGGCGTGGTGCGGTTGCCTTCTGCGTTTGAAATCACAACCGGTTCGCCACCTTCAAGGACGGCGATAACGGAGTTGGTCGTACCGAGGTCAATTCCTACAATTTTACTCATAACGACAATCCTCTTTTCTTTCCTTAAATATGATCTCAGTTTAGGACATTTTTGTCAGAGGAATATCAAAGCAGCATATGATCTCTGTATACAAGCAAAAGCCGGAATTAAGTTAATTCCGGCTTAGGATTTTCGATGTGATTTGATCGAGGTGGTTATTTCAAAAGCGCAATCATCTGCAGCAAGACCTGCCGTACGCTTGATTTTTCTGTGGCAACACAGGGCATCACGGTGATCTCGGCGCTGGTTCTGGTTCCACGCCGAATATCAGTTAACTTCGCTGTGCCTGCCAGATCAGTCTTATTCGCAACCACCAGATAAGGAACATCCACATAACTGGAGAAAAGTTCAATTAAATCGCCAGCGTCGGAAAAGGAAGGCGGGTCAGTGCTATCCACCAGCACAATAAAACCATCCATCTCGCCGGATAAGATTTCCCACATGAAGTCAAAGCGGGTTTGTCCAGGGGTACCGTAGAGGTAGAGTGTATTATCGTTCAGCGTGACCCGCCCATAGTCCATCGCCACTGTTGTTTCGGACTTGATGCCCTTATCCTCAGTCGTCACGCGCTTTTCGGTCGAGACGACCGGAATATCGGAGATGCACTTGATAAACTCCGTTTTGCCGGAGTTGAATGGACCGGTCACCACTACTTTGAATGAAGACACACTACCCTCCCTGAGGGTAAATTTCTTACTTTATTACACTTTATTGTACGGTGAAACGACACCCGTGACAAGGACAGCGCATCTACGATGGATTGCGGAAATCTACAAAGCGATAACCTACACCTCGTTCAGTCAGGATGTACTTGGGGTGGGAAGGGTCTTCTTCGATCTTCTCACGCAGGTAATTGACATATAGGCGCACGTAATGGGCTTCATCACGATACTCGTATCCCCAGACCTTCGCCAGTAGTTGATCGTGTGGCACAGTCCACCCAGCGTTTTCAATCAGGTGATAAAGTAGACGATATTCAGTTGGGCGCAGCTTGATATGCTCACCATTTACGATGACTTCACGCCGATTGAAATCCACACTTAGACGATCATCAATTTTGAGAACTGCCTCGTCGGGTGAACTGGACGGCATACTGAAACGACGAAGTACCGCACGGATACGGCTTGATAACTCGCGTGGGCCGAATGGCTTGGTAATGTAATCATCTGCGCCAAGCTCAAGTCCATACACCTTGTCGTTTTCTTCGCCTTTGGCGGTCAGCATGATCACCGGAATACTTGAGAATTCACGCAGCATGCGCAGCGTCTCGAAGCCGTCAAGCTCAGGCATCATCACATCAAGCAGAACAAGATCAGGTAGCTTGGTGCGTACGGCCTCCAGCGCTTCTAGACCGCTGTGGGCCTCAATCACCTGATGTCCTTCAAGCTCGAGATTCATACGGATAAAGCCGATAATACGCGGTTCATCATCCACAACAAGAATGCGTTTGCCATCTCGCTGGTTACTTCTAGGCAATTTGCTTGTCATAGCTTTCCCTTAATCGTTGCGGAAGGGGAGCGGGAACTCCTCGTGGGCATCCTGGTCTGGGAGCACCTGAATAAAGTTGATCCGCCACCAGGGAATAATCACCATATTGACACCATCATCCACCCAGTTTACCTCTTTATCTTTTCGATCACGAGGGTTGGACCCCATGATGGCTACATCATTCAGGCTGGGCAGTTCTTCAATGTCGAGTTTGATGGGTTCAGCGTTTGAAATGTGTACCTGTATAGTAATCATTGGCACTCCACGTGTTACTTGAAATAGATATGTGCAACTAATTTTCCGAATCGGATTTCATCACCATCGCGCAAAACGCGTGGTTGATCTGGGATGAGGCGCTGGCCGTTGAGATGGGTGCCGTTGACACTGCCCATATCGACCAGGGTCAATGTATCTTCACTACGGGCGATCACGGCGTGAATCCGTGAAACGCCTTTTTCAAGCGCGCCAAATGGTGTCAGGTCTATATCTGGTTTCTGAGAACTGGACGCATCCAAGCGCCCCAGAACCGTCTTTTTGGAAGGATGAATTACAATTGGGTCCGACGCATCGCGGACATGCATAATAATTGCCGATTCCTGTCCAAAACGGGCAGTACCCCAGGTGGCTTTGGCGGCCAGTTCGCTGGAACCAGTTTCAAGCTGCCTGGTTGGCAGGGTAGCAGGCGCATTATTGACGAGGCTTTGTCCACATTCTTCGCAGAATAAAAACCCCACCCGATTTTTATGCGCACAGTAAGGGCAAACATTCATCAGGGGTTATCCTCAGTCAACGAACCCAGCAGCAAATGGCGCGTCTGGTATTTGAGATCCTTTCGCCCTTTGTCGGAGAGGCTGTGTGTGTGTGCAACACGACGTGCCTCAGAGAGCGCTTGGTTCGCTAATTCTTCTTCTCCCATAGCCAGCAAGCGTGTAGCTAAGTTTTCAAGACGCCGAGTCGCTTCTCGAATATCACCACTCTCGATGGCTTCCTGCGCCCGCTCTTGCATCCGGTACAGGGTAAGTTTGCCAAGGGCATCCAGAATGGCAACAGGGGGGTCTTCTAAAGGCGGGTTCTCACTGACTTCCAACGAGACATCACTGACAATCTGATATTTCTGGCGGATATTATCCAGAATATCGCCAACAGCGACCAGGCGCGCGAGTGACCGGAAGCCAAGATTCATGTTTTCCGGCATCTGAAACTGAAGCAGGATGGAAGTGGGCCGGTGGGCCTGGAGGCTGCCTAAGGGAATATATCCAGCATCAATTGGAAGTGGCTGGGGGTTCGGTGATAGCTTAAAGGCGGTTTCTAACTGAACATCCGGATCTGGTGCGACTGAAAGTTGTAATCTTTCGGCAAAAGCATCAGATAAATTGCGCACATGATCATTAAGGAACGGTACGACTGCACTAGCCGATTTAATATAAGCTGAAGTACCGCCCGTGATCGACACCAGCTTATCTAAAAACTCATCATTCCATTCCTGTCCGAGTCCCATGGCACTGATGCCGACACCATCTGTAGTGGCTTCCTCTGCCAGCTTGAAGCACTCTTCTTGATCGCCAAAGGTGTTTCCATCGGTCAATAGGATCACGTGATTGACCAGTTTGGGTGCAAGATAGCGGCGATTTTGGGCAACACCTTCCGACAGCCCCTTGAAAATCTCGGTGCCGCCCGAAGCATTCATCATACTGATTTTGGCCTTGAGTGCCTTTTTATCAGAGGCAGGTGTCGCAGGGATAATCACTTCCGCACGATCATTGAACCCCACTACCGAGATAATATCATGGTCGGCGAGGTTGTCGATAATCTGGTGAGCAGCGACTTTCACTTTGTCTAGCCGTGTCCCATTCATCGAGTTACTGTGGTCCAGCACCAGCGATAGATTTAAGCGTCGCTCACGTCGTTGCTGGCGATCACGCGCACTAGGGTCTGGCAAGATTTCTGCCAGCAGATAAATCACCTGCGGCTCATTAAGCGAGGCGACAGATCGCTTACTGGGTGTAACCCGCAATGCGAAAAACAATTCGTCTTCCAGGCTTCGCCGGGAGACTTCACGGTCGTAAGCGCGGCGGCGATCGGGATCGGCCAGAATTTCATTGGCGACTGTAATATCCTGAAATTGAACTGTCGCACCTGGACTGCCCTGGTTAATATCAGGATGTAAACGCCGTGCTACCCGCCGGTAAGCTGCTTTGATTTCCTCAGGGGACGCGTCACCGGGGACGCCTAACACGCTGTAGGGATCGATGTCGAAGTTCATCGTAACTCGACTTTTCTAGCTGCTCGGTATTTTCAATAGGATCGCTGTAATATTATCGGTTCCCCCACGCGTGTTGGCAAGCGCCACGAGTTTGTCGCAAGCTTCCTGGGGATTCTCGTGACTCATTGTTATCTCGCCAATTTCTTTATCGCTCACCTGATTCCACAAGCCATCGCTGCATATAAGCAGACGCGAGTTCGGTGGAAGTCGTCGTGTTAGCGCATCAATTTCAAGCCCTTCATTTTGGCCCAATGCCCGATAGAGTACATTTTTCTGAGGATGATCTTGCGCTTCCTCAGGAGTAAGCTGGTGAAGCTCAATCAGTCGCTGTACTAACGAATGATCCCGTGTGACTTGCTCCGTACCATCTTTAGTTACCAGATAAATGCGAGAATCTCCAACATGCACTACGTAGGCAAGATCACTGATAATGGCGGCGGCAGTCAATGTCGTGCCGCCCTCGGGTATTTGGGCCAGGACTTCGGCA
Source organism: Anaerolineae bacterium (assembly GCA_019912985.1). Lineage (GTDB taxonomy): Bacteria > Chloroflexota > Anaerolineae > Aggregatilineales > Phototrophicaceae > JAIOHN01. The sequence continues at coordinate 5,878 of JAIOHN010000003.1, forward strand.
TTGGCTTGTTGCACAGCACTGATTAGTGTTTCGACAATCGGAGGGCGATCTCCATTTTCGCCATCACTGGACACCATGGGTAAGTAGATCTTTCCAGTAATGTATGAAGCGACGATTCTTGCGGCAGTGGCCGACGCCTTCTCGCCCAGCTGATGTCCACCCATGCCATCAGCCACGATGAAAAGTCCAAAATCTGGCTGATCCTCAACACTTCTGCTGGTAGAGAAGAACGAAAATGCAGAGTCCTGGTTGTTATTGCGCACCATGCCGACATCAGTGGATTGCCCAAAGGATAGATGCTCGTTATGTGTTGAAATGACCGATTCCAGAGGAAGCGGTCTGGTTGCACCATCGCTGATTCCTGTCTCGACCTGCTCGGCCATAGGAATCTCCTGGGTGATGCTTTCGTTGAGGATAGTCTGATCAGTTGCCGTTTGCGTTTGCTCAGGCAGACTTTCAGACTTCTCATTCTTACTTGCTGTGTCTTCTTCTTCCGAACCGGATTGGCTGAAGAATCGACGGAAAAGATCCATTTGTCAATCTCCACTGTGGCATGCTGTTATACATGCAATCATCGCTCATTATCCTACAAGAGGCAATGCATAAAGCGTTTTATCCATTGAGCCAACGAGTATCACATCACCTGCGATATAGGGCGTAGATGTAATTGGGCCATTGGTTTTGTATTTCCAGCGCTCTTTGCCTGTTTGCGCATCAACACAATAGAAGTATTCATCCGTACCACCGAAGTAGACCGCACCATTATGCACTACAGGCGATGAGATAATGGGTTTATCTGTGCCAAACTTCCACTTTTCTCGTGAGGTTTGGGCATTAATGGCATACAGGTTGCCATCAGCTGAACCGAAATAGACCAACCCCTCGTCAACCACAGGGGAGGAGATTACAGGGCCAGCGGTTCTGAAACGCCAGGAGCTGAATCCACTGTTAGCATCCAGCGCATAAACATGATAATCCGACGAGCCGATATAACACATCTCCTCAACCGGATCAACAAAAGGTGAAGAGTTGACGTTACGTTTGGCGCGAAATCCCCATTTTCGTGAACCAGAGAGTTCAAGTCCAACGATTTCGCCGGACTCCGACCCGATAATGATGAGCTGGTCGGTGACAAATGGACAGCCTCGGATAGGCGCACCCATATCGAATGCCCATAGATAACGCCCATTAGACGCCATTAACGCATACAGGCGGCCATCATCACTGCCAAAAAAGACGCGGCTATGGGCAACACGGGCTGTGCCTCGAATACGGTCGCGGGTGGTGTATGACCAGCTAATCCGTCCGGTACGATAATCAACGGCATTGAAGGAATAATCCTCTGAGCCGAAGAGTATGAGCTTATCTTCGTCATCGACCACAGGGGAGGATGCAATGCCGCCGTTGGTAGGGTGTTTCCAGACGAACTCTCCTGTTTCCAGCTTCACCGCCCATACATTGGTATCATAGGAACCGACAAAGGCAAGATCGCGATATGAAGTTGGATTACAGCGAATCTCATCTTCTGTCGTGAACGTCCAGCGTGGTTCGGGCTGACCTGCATGGTTCATACCGTCGAAGAAACTGGTTCCTTCGGACTTGGTAG
>JAIOHN010000387.1 GCA_019912985.1 Anaerolineae bacterium
GCTCACAACCCGCATCACCCAATTGACAGAACACCTGCGGACACACAAACATGATCAGCACTCGCGGCGTGGTTTGCTTAAGCTTGTTGGTCAACGCCGACGCCATTTGAAATATCTCAGCAAGACCAACCCAGATAGCTACCGCGAAATGCTACAACGCCTGGGACTGCGGCGTTAGCAGGCGAGTGGACTGAGATATATTTATCGACTGTGTTTTCAGGTGGCTTCAGGGCCATCTCATTTTGTTCGTGCCCGGTTGCGCAGGAATTGGTGCGTGGTGCTAAAGACGCTTTAGCCGCACTCACCAGTCCCTGACTTCCGGGCGCGTTAGTTTCAGGGAGTATAAACATATGTTAGTTAACGAAACGACACAAGTGCATCGTTTCACCGCCACGCTTGGTGCCGAGGAAATCGTCATCGAAGCGGGTAAACTGGCCGAGCAGGCTGGTGGCGCGGTGACGGTACGCTGCGGTGATACAGTGATTTTTGTCACCGCAACCATGAGCAGTAAACCGCGCGAAGGCATTGACTTTTTCCCACTGAGTGTGGATTACGAGGAAAAAATGTATGCCGCTGGCCGCATTCCTGGCAGTTTCTTCCGCCGGGAAGGACGTCCCGCAGAAGGCGCGATTTTAACCGCCCGCGTGATTGACCGCCCGCTGCGCCCGCTGTTCCCCAAGGACATGCGCAACGACGTGCAGATTATCATGACGGCTTTCAGCCACGACCAGGTCCATCATGTCGATATGCTGGGGGTTCTGGGGGCGAGTGCTGCCCTGATGATCTCTGACATCCCGTGGAACGGCCCCGTCGCGGCGACGCGCGTGGGGTTGATTGACGGTGAGCTGGTCGTGAACCCGACCATCCCGCAGATGGAAGATAGCAAGCTTGACCTGCGTGTCGCTGGAACTTCTGACGCCATCAATATGGTGGAGTGTGGTGCCGATGAGGTTGATGAAGCGACCATGCTGAAAGCCCTGCGGCTGGCACACGACTCGATTCAACCGCTGCTCGAACTTCAGCGGCAAATGCGTGAGGAGATAGGTAAACCGAAGTCGGAGTATCCGTCATTTAAAGTAAGTGATGATCTGCTGCAGGAAGTGGCCGCCAAAGTGCGCGACCAAGTGCGCCAGATTATCCTGGATACTACAGATCGTAGCGGTCGTAACGAAGCGCTGGATGCGGTGGAAGCGCAGCTGGTAGCCGATTATGAAGCGGCTGCCACCGAAAACCCGGAGCAGGCGGTTTCTAAGAGTGATCTCGGCGAAGCCTTCCACAATGTGATCAAGGAAGAAGTGCGGCGGCGCATCATCGAGGGTGTTCGCCCCGATGGTCGCGATTACGTGACCATTCGCCCGCTTTCTGCTGAAGTTGGTGTGCTGCCACGGGTGCATGGTTCTGGCTTGTTCAAACGCGGACAGACACAGGTGCTGACGATTGCGACCATGGGTACGCCCCGCGACTCGCAAAGCCTGGATGGCCTTAGCCCAGAAGATACCAAACGGTATCTCCATCACTATAACTTCCCGCCCTACAGTGTGGGTGAGGTGCGGCCACTGCGCAGCACTGGTCGGCGTGAGGTCGGCCATGGTGCGCTGGCGGAAACCGCGCTGCGCGCCATGATCCCGCCGGAAGACGAATTCCCATACACCATTCGTCTGGTGAGCGAGGTGCTTAGCTCAAACGGCAGCACGTCGATGGGTAGTGTTTGCGGCAGCACGCTGGCATTAATGGATGCCGGTGTGCCGATCAAGCGCCCGGTCGCTGGTATCGCCATGGGATTGATCAAAGAAGGCGATCAGGTGGCCGTGCTGACGGACATTCAGGGTATGGAAGACCACCTGGGCGATATGGACTTCAAGGTGGCCGGGACGACCGAAGGCATTACCGCCTTGCAGATGGACATCAAGATCAGTGGTGTCTCGGATGAAGTGATGTCACGGGCGCTGGAACAGGCACGTACGGCCCGTTTACAGGTCATGGATGTGATGCTGGCGGCGATCCCGCAGGCACGTGAAGACCTGAGCGAATACGCACCGCGTATGACCATCATCAAGATTGATCCTGAGAAAATCGGTGCAGTGATCGGGCCGGGTGGAAAGACCATTCGTGGCATCCAGGAACGCACCAATGTGAAGATTGACATCGAAGAAGATGGCACGGTGTTCGTGGCCGCAGTTGATGGCCCGTCCGCTGCGCTGGCAGTCGAGCAAATTCAATCGCTGACAGAAGATCCCGAGATTGGTCGGATTTACACGGGTAAAG
>JAIOHN010000388.1 GCA_019912985.1 Anaerolineae bacterium
CTCATCGCCCCCCCCGCCGCGCCAGAGAGTGCAGCCGCCCAGATTGTGTTCTGAACATGAACCCCCTCAGGGTCCTCATCCAGCGGTTCAAACCAGGGATTGAGCGAAAAATCTGTCAACAGAACGGGGATTGGATTCAAGTCGCGCTGCTGGCGAATAAAATTCACCACGCCCACGGTCTGATCGAAGTCCGTTTCAATAGGACGCCGCTGATAAAGTTGCGAAGACACAAAATCCACATAAGGGCTTGTGGCAATCTCTGGGTCGAAGTTTTGGCTGCCTACGGTGATTAAATGGCGCTGTGGATCAATACGTCGCATAAATCCGGCCATCACCCGCAGCCATTCACTGGCGTTTTCCGGTGTGTAGTTACTGATGCGGTCAATCCGGTCCACCAGTTCCCAGGCAAAGATTTGAGGGCTGTAACCCCATCGAGCCACAATGTAGCGCAGTCGGCGCTGGAAAAGTGACTCTGCGATCTCGTTATAAAGAAACACACCAGGGCCGTTCAATGGCCCGCCATTGACAATGTTATAAGGGTGATCATCCCAATCCATGGTCATCGTTGGACGCGCCGGATACTCCGGGATCAACACAGGTGGTCCATTAGAGATCAACATGGATTGATGCCACAAGAGAACCAGTTGCAGCTCAATATTATATTCCGCTGCCGCCTCCAGGATGGCATCAAGTTGGGCAGCTTCACGCTGCGCAGAGCGGTAGTCCCCGGCAGGCCCCGTCCATTCCAGGTGAATGAACCAGGGAATATCAATAATTAATCGAGCGTAATTGCCCCCGGCAGCATGTAAATCTGCCAGCCATTCAAGATAGGTCTCAATGCCGCCACCTTCATCCCATGACCAGTTTAGATTCTGGCCCACCGGGAAATAAGGCTCACTATTCGCAAACTGAAAATAGCGCTCGTTCTGGCCCACATGGATAAATCCGCGCGCGTCGGAATCCGCAACCTGGAAATCACCGTCAGTCACATCAACGACAGCGCCGTTATCCCGCACCTGCAAAGAATAATGCCAGTTCCCCACTTCTTGTGGCGTAAATCGCACCTTCCATACCGGAGCGCCCTCCTGCTCAAAAGCTTCGTTGTAGGGCTGCATCCAAAAGCCGGAGATCACCACCTGTTCGCCGCTGGGCGATTCGAAAATGCCTAATACTTCAATATCGTCTGTATCAAACGGATTGGTGTAAAGTTCGTCATCGACATCAACAGTGAAGGTCATTGGTTCGTACAACCGACCTTCAGATGACTGGCCGATCGCCGTTTGCCAACCAACAAGCACCACAAGTGCGGTTAAGAAGAAGTAGGTTCGAAGTTTCATAAGTGAAAGTCTATCCTGCGTTGATGCAGGAGACAATACTGGTTGTCACGGGTTGAGGCGTTTGATCAATAAAAGGAGTCAGTGCGGCTGCATCTACGGCAGGTAAGCTCAACCGGAGTATGCTTGCAACACAGCAATATACAATGGGATCAAGCAGGCAACCGCGAAAAATGCCACAAGTGCCAGACCAATCGTCACCATGTCAAGACTGGACACCGCGCTTGCGCGATATTCTGTGGACTCCAGAGGGCGTGATCGCAAGCGATGACTTTCCTCATACTGCTGTCCAGGCTGCAATGGCGAATCAATCGCACGGAACTGGGGTTCAGCTTGCCTTGTCGAGTTGCCCTGAGCATGCTGCACAGTCTGTGAGGGCCCTGTCGATGCATGACGCTGCGTGATGAATGGCCGCGAGCGTTCACTGCTTTCTTGCGATGCTGGCGCATTTCTGGATGATCCACCAAAAGCCGGGCGTTGTGGCGACGCCAATGGCCGTGAAGCACTGGGTGACTGAGATGGGTTCGGCAGTGGACGCGAGGCGCTCGGTGGCGGTGGCGGCAGTGGTGCGGAATGCGACATTGACGGTGGGTTACTGGTGGAAAAGCCTACCGCCGTGTGCTGTTGGCTCCGGTCGCGATAGCTTTTTAAGACCTGTCCCAGTTGATCCGCCAGCCGGTAGCGCATGGATGGCTCTTTGCTCATCACTTTGTAGACAATCCTCGCCAGATTCTCAGGCACACTCGGATTAAACTCAGTTGCCAATGGCACCCGGTCACGCAGATGGGCCAGTGCCAGTTCCTGCTGATTTGCACCTGTGTAGGGTAAACGACCGGTGAGCATTTCAAAAATCACAATGCCGATAGAATACACATCCGACGCCGGTGTCGGTTTTTCACCACGTGCCTGCTCTGGCGAGAAGTAATGTGGGCTGCCCCATACCACTTCCTGCCGCTGCAAAGGCTGTGTATCCGTAAGCACCTGGGCGATACCAAAGTCGGTGACTTTCACCCGATCATCAACCGTGATAAGGATATTCTGCGGTTTGACATCGGCATGGACCAGACCTGCCCGGTGAGCGAAGCCAATGCCATCACAAATCTGAATTGCCAGGTCCAACGTACGCTTCACCGAAAGAACCGTTTCCGTCCGAATAATCTTCTTCAGGTCCTGGCCTTCGACATACTCCATCACGATATAGTGTGTCTGACCATCATCACCCACATCGTGAACAGTGACGATATTGGGATGCGACAGATTGGCAATTGCGCGGGCTTCATCGCGAAAGCGGTTCAGGAAGGTCGCGTCATTGGTGATCAGGCTCGGGCGCAAAATTTTCACTGCCACGGTTCGTCCCAGCGACATATCTGTCGCCCGGTAGATGACCGCCATCCCACCCGACCCCTGCTGGGCTACCAGACGATAACGCCCGTTTAAAATTGTCTCGTTGTTACTGGACATACTCACTCACCATTTTGAATTCTTACGGGCGCATCACCGGGTCAAATAATCGCCGATACTCCAGCGTCGCACTGCGATCCGTCATGCTGGCTACATAATCCGCAATCACACGGTATGGGTCACCATTTTCAAGCTGGCCCTGGTACTCGCGCGGAAGCTGCCGTGGATTGTTGAGATAGCTCTTGAAAATCTCACGAATAAAGCGCTCAGCTCGCGTTGCCATCCGCACCATACGGAAGTGATAGTACATATTCTCATACAGAAACCTCTTCAGCGCCGCATTCATCTGCTCGAGCTTTTCACTGTGTACGACAATAGGATGGTCGTAACGTTGAGCATCTTCACTGGATTTCAGGTCCAACTCATCAAGTTTACGCGTCGTGGCTTCCAACACGTCACTTACTTCGATACCAACCAGCTCACGGATAAAGCGGTGGCGTGTCAATTCGTCGAGTATCGTGCCAGTCCACTGGAGTTCATCACACAAATATTGCCAGATTTCCAGCGACTTCAAATCCTCTACTCGAAGTAGCCCTGCCTGAATACCATCGTCCAGATCATGTGCATTATAAGCTAATTCATCCGAAACGTTGGCAATCTGTGCTTCAATACTGCCTCGAAGTGTCGGATCATAACCAGTGACAGGGGTCAAATCATATTCTGTCTCGTGCTTGGCAATCCCTTCCAATGTTTCATGGGTGAGATTCAAGCCGCGCCAATCCGGATAACGACGCTCAAGTTTGGTGACGATGCGATAGCTCTGGTGATTGTGATTGAACCCACCATGATCCTTTGTCAGGCTATCCAGCACCTTTTCTCCGGCATGTCCAAACGGCGGATGTCCCAGGTCATGCGCCAGGCAGATCGCTTCCACCAGATCTTCATTGACGGCCAGCGCTCGAGCCAGTGTCCGCCCTATCTGTGAAACCTCCAGCGTATGGGTCAGGCGCGTGCGATAATAATCACCCTCATCGTTCACAAACACCTGCGTTTTATATTCCAAACGCCGAAACGCGGCGGAGTGGATAATCCGATCCCGGTCGCGCTGAAAAGCTGTGCGGTACTGCGGCTCCGGGTCAGGATATACCCTTCCCTTGCTTTCGCGGCTTAGCAGCGCATAAGGGGCCAGTGTACCAATTTCGTTCTGTTCAAGTTGCTGTCTGGTTACAAACATAGTTCCTCTCAATTACAGTATACATTCTACACGCAAATCGGTTCAAGTTTTTCACTCTGTGTTATAATTGCGCAATTTACAGTTAGGTGAAAGTTACTGGAGGGATAGGGTATGGATATTAACCAGGCCGCCCGAATGATTGAATGGCTCGATGAAGAGCGCCGCCGCGATAAAGCGACGATTGCCACGCTGGAAGAGCGTCTGGCTCAACAACAGGAT
>JAIOHN010000389.1 GCA_019912985.1 Anaerolineae bacterium
AGCTTTTCCAAACTGGTATCTCTATATCGAGGAATAAACATTCCAATCCCTATGATACCAGAATCATCAATTCGTTTTAGTGAATTGCGGTTACCGCACAAATTACCGCCGCAACACCGTGCTGAAAAACCCAACACGGCTTGGCACACTATCCTTTTTGGTGCGCCAGCCATCATGCCACTGACAATTCGTCTTTGTAAGAGACTATAAATCGCGATACTCGGAACGATGGTGACCACAACAGCAGCGATCATGCCGACATAATCCGTAGAGTATCGCCCCTGAAAATAAGTCAGACCAACAGGCAAGGGCATCATATCAGGATCTGTCAGAATACTCATGGAAACGGAGATCATTTCACACACTTATGAAGGTAATCCCAGCCACTGTTACTAGCGAATATGTTAAAATCGGTAAAACAATAGTAAAAATTCTCGGATTACTGAATATCCATCAATAACAGTAGCTTCTTCTAGTTCAGTTGGTATCAAGACAAAAAGCTCGCAACAATCAAGATAGCAATAGGAAGAGTAAAAACGACATATGAGATCATAATAGCCAAGTAGGTGTCGTTTAGCTTCATTACGCTGAACATTGCAAACAAAGGAATTGTGCCGGAACCATCAGTGCTATCAGCATTATCGATAGCACGATCCCAGACCGTTTCCAGCGCAAACTGTCAAACCATACGCTGACATGCCAGCAAGCAATGTCGTTGTCACAGTTACCGCAACCCAATTCATGACCGAATTTATGAAATTTCTTCCAATATTTCCAACGGTAAAGGCTCAGTACCAACGGATCTTGATCTCGACAGAATGATCGAGGCCGTGATAGGAGCACTTCGATATTTAGAAACGGTTGGGTCTTTTTGGAAGGGCGGCCGATCAGCCCATTACATTGTCAATTGCTGCACCAGTTCGGTCACCTGAAAGATAAGTCGCATCTCGTCATTTGGCAGTGCCGCATTAATGCGTTGTACTGTGGTACGAGCCTCAACTGCCAACGGATCGTCATCCTCAACCGCCAGCAAAACAGCGGCTACCTGCAAGAATAGAGCCGGGTCGCCGGTGAAACGCGCCAACGCCAGAGCGTTCCGTAGATCAGCCGCAGCCTCGTGTATACGTCCTAGTGCCACAAGCGCTTGCCCCCGTGTCTTGAGGCCGAGGACTTCATACTTTACACGACTTCGGTCTTGGCTGTACTGGATCGCGGTGTCGGCGAGGCGCAATGCTTCACCCCATTCATGACGCGCAAGGGCAAGCTCCGCCTGCGCCTGGGCGAAGCGTAGCTTCCACAGCCAGCCATGACTACCCCCGGCCTTTTCGACTGCGGCGGCGACTTCAGGCAGCAGTTTTTCGATACGCTCAGGCTGCCGCCGTCGGGCAAAATTGAACAGCAGATCGAGACCGGCACTCACCTCGGCCAGCACAAAGTCGGCTGACCGCGCTAGCTCGCGTGCTTCTTCCGCCAACGCCTCACTCCCGACGAAGTCAAACACTTCAAGATGTAACCCCCCTAAATTGGCAACACTACGCGCCAGGGCTGGCCAGATCTGATGTTCTTGACTGAGCTGACGGGCCTTATTATAGACTGCCACTGCCTCGGCGTATTGCCCGGTGGCGACCAGGACGAGACCTAAATCCTCAAGCGGCCAAATCTGCGCAATCTCATCGTCTTGAGCCAATTCAACTGCTTGGCGCAAATGAGGTAGAGCCTCGGCGTAACGACCTTGCCAATAGAGTGTTCTGCCAAGGTCATAATGCGCTTTGCCACCAAGCGCTATTGCGCGCTCATAGATGCTCACCGCTGCTTTGAGCTTGCCATCGTTGGTCTCAACAAGGCCTTGTTTGGTCATCGCGGCTACTGCTAGGTCGCTACGCATGGCTGTTTCGGCGATTAGCAGGGCTTCCTCAGTGTATTGGCGCTGGCCTACAAGATCATGGAGAAAAAAGGATACATCTGACAGCTCAAGCAAGGTCTCTACACGTCGGTCAGGATCGCCGTCCTCCGTCAATCGCAACACAGCTTCCAGGTCTGGGCGTGCCTCAATCCACATACTCACTTTCAGTAACGCCCGACCACGCATGTAGTGCAACTGCCCTAGCAAGGCCAGATGACCGACTTCTTCGGCAATAGCGATTGCCTGCCCCAGCAGCGCAGCCGCCTGACGATGGGCCACGGCGCGTTCTGCCGCTTGCGTCAAATAATCAATAGCCTGTGCCCGATGATCAGACGCAAATGCCTGACGTGCCAGCTGTTCAGACGCATATTGGCGCAGCAGTTCGTGCAAGGCATAGCGCCCGGCACCATCGCCACGAAGTAGCGATTTATCGGCAAGGCCCGCGATCAGCTGGAGCGATGCCTCACCCACCACTTCGGCAGCTTCAAGATCAAAACCGTTTCGAAACACGGACAGTCTGGCAAGCGCAGTCTGTTCGGCGCTGGAAAGCAGACTCCATGAATAGTCGAAAACTGCGCGCAGGCTGCGGTGCCGTTCGGGCACGCTTCGCGTAGAGGATGACAGGAAATCAAGGTTCGCTTCCAACCGTTCAGCGATGCGCAAGCATGTCAGCAGCCGAACCCAGGGTGCAGCCAGTTCAATCGCCAGCGGCATCCCTTCAACCAGTTGGCAGATACGCAGTACAGCAGGCGCATCACTGTTGAGGGAAAATCCTGGCTGAGCACGCCGCGCGGCCTGCACAAACAACTGGATCGCCGAGTACGTTTCAACATGATTTTGGTCGTTGCCTTGAGGGTAATCCATGCCCACAATGGGCAGCGCCCATTCGCCTTGCAGGTTCAACCGTTCACGCGACGTGATCAGCAACTTGAGGCGCGGCGCGCCGTGCAGCAGTTCCCCTATCAGCGGTGCAGCATCCAACAGGTGTTCGAAGCTATCCAGCAGAATCAGGAGTGTCTTATCATGCAGAAGGTTGGTCAGTTGATCGATTGGCGCTTGTTGTCCATCAAACGAAAACTCCAGAACGCTACCCACGGCAAAGAGCAACGAGTCAGGCGAACTAACCGGTTCCAGCGAGACAAAATGCGCGCCGTGCAAGAAGCGGTCGCTGTACCTATGGGCTGCTTCCAGTGCTAGGCGCGTCTTCCCCATGCCGCCCGACCCAACAAGCGTCACCAATCGGCAAGCTGGGTCATCGAGCAGTTGCTCAAGTTGGTCTAGTTCCCTGCTTCTGCCCACAAACGCCGTAGGTGGGGATGGTAAATGGTGAGGGGAATCCGCCTCGGTTCCTGGGGGCAGCAGGCCAGGTGGTGTCTCACTCACCCCTCGCGCAAAAGCGACAAAGGCCGCCTGTTCCGCTGGTGGAATCGCCAGCACTAGGGCGATACGTTCGGCCATCTGCTTGGATGGCCGCTGCACAGCAGTCTCGATCTTCTTTACCGTCACCACGGCACAGCCGACTTGGCTCGCCAACTCTGCCTGTGTCAAATCCAGCGCTTTGCGACGCTCTTTAAGCCACGATCCAAACTGACTTTCGCGCTGCATCACTCGTTCCTCCCGACACCACCCCGCCAGCCCCCAGGAGCCTTGCCCTTGTATCTCTAACTATATACCTGATTCTATCCGTAGAACGCGGTCCGCATCAAGCGTCTCGTGATTTAATGAATCACGTCAACAGAGATTGTTATTCAAAGTTAAACACAAGGGAGAAAATCTTGAGCAAATCAAAGGACTGGCAAATCCCTGGTAGTGGCGCTGAGATTTACGAGTCAGTTTTTGTGCCTGCAATGATGGAAGAGTGGTCCATCAGGGCAATGGACTACGCAAACCTGCAGTTGGAAGAACGTGTTCTGGATATTGCCTGTGGAACAGGCACACTGACGCGCCGGCTGCCAAAATCCGTTGGTCCGAATGGGCAGGTCGTCGGATTAGACATAAGCTCGGAAATGCTTGCTGTAGCACGCAAGATTTCGCTTCCTCCATCAGATACGACAGCGATTGAGTGGCACGAAGGCAATGCCAGTGCCATACCATTTCATGATGCATCCTTCGATGTGGTTTTCTGCTTATTTGGCTTCATGTATTTTACGGATCAGGTAGCGGTCCTGAAAGATATTAGTCGGGTTCTGAAGCCGAATGGTCGCTTGATCCTGATGGTTTGGGGTTCAATTGATAAGTGTCCGGGGCAATTGGCAATGAAGGAAAGTTGGGAACGTCACTTTGAGGCTGAGGAAGCAGCCCTTTTCAACTGGCAACATTCACTGAGTGACCCGGAAACAGTCCGTTCTCTCGTATGCAAGGCTGATTTCAGACATGCAACTATCCGAACATGTATGGGCGTAGTGCACCTTCCATCGCCAGAACACCTTGTTAGAAGTTACGGGGCAATGCTCAGTCTTGAAGCCGATGAAAAAACTCGTGTAGCAGTCATAGATGAGGTTACGGCCTCACTCGAATCCTATGTTGGAGCCACTGGGCTGGCGTATCCCATTGAAGCGATTCTTGCCACTGCTAGAAAATAATCTATTGGCGTTTGGAGTGTGGGATAGAC
>JAIOHN010000043.1 GCA_019912985.1 Anaerolineae bacterium
TCTACGAACAATCATACCAGGAAGCGTCGGATACCCCGCCACCACCTACCTGGTGGCGAGAGTGCTGGATCATGCGATGTTCTTACTAAAGTTGTTCTGGTTTAGGAAGCGGGAGAGATAACAATCTTCCCTCCCTCTACAGCGAGGTTGGTCAATTGTTGGTGACTTATTGCTGCATTACATGTCTCAGACTGTATCTACAGTATTTGCAGTCAATTGCGATCTGGATTACCTCAACATTGGCCTGCTTCTGCGCAACATTTTTTCAGAGACAGGGAACCTACTGAGCTAAGCATCGCTAGCATGGTCGCTATGAGTTCATTGAGGTAGGCAGTACCAGACTTACCACCGTACCCTCATTCACCTGGCTCTCAATTATACATTCACCACCATGGATGCGAGCGCTTTCTTGAACGAGCGCGAGCCCAAGTCCAGCGCCTTGCTGTTCATACTGGTCACGATCAACTTGAGCAAAGCGATTCCATATATATGGCATAGCAGACTCAGGGATACCTGGACCATAATCCTGAACGGTGATCACGACTTGTTTTTCGTCATTGAGCTGAATACTCACCTCAACGGACTGCCCGTCTTTCGAAAAGGCGACAGCATTGCGAAGCGGTTCTTCGATCATTGCCAGCAGGTATGCAAAAACACCTTCCACATATAGGGGCTCCGTGTAAGGATTATAGGCAATCTCCACATTACGATCATCTACCGCCATTTCGGTTTGAATTTGGCTGATCGCAGTCTGTGCAATCTTGTGGATTTCGTATTTTTGCTGTGCTTCCTGATAAAATTTCTTTGCGTGTCCGCTGTCAATCTGAATCAACGCCAGAGCCTTATTTGAGAAGCGATTCATACGATCCGCACCATTCCTGATAAGGTTAACCAGGGTATGGACTGTTTCATCTGGCATATCTGTCAGAAGGTCACTCAACATATCAGCCCCGCCATAAATCGCTGTTAACGGTGACCGAAGTTCATGAGAAATCTTATGAAGGAGCGACTGCCGCGCTTCATCTAGAGATTGCTCTGCATGATCCTGAAAGACTTTGATTCGTTTTAGTTTACTTTCTATAGCCAATACAAGGTCGTCTACCTGGAAAGGCTTGACAATGTAATCATCTGCTCCCAATTCTTTGCTGATCCGAACAGAATCAGGTGAATTAAATGCGGTCAGAAACAGAAAGGGAATCGCGTTCCATACTGGATTATTTCTTAAATGCTCCAATAACTTGAAGCCATCCATATCCGGCATCGCAATATCGCTAACGATAATATCTGGCAACTGGGTCGAAGTACTAAGAATTTGGAGCGCCACTTGGCCGTTTGTCGCCTGAACAACTTCGTAACCACGCAACTCCAATCCCAGCACAATATTATCTAGCAGTGTCAAGTTATCTTCCGCAAGCAAAACCTTTGTCATTAATAAACTCCCCATAGGTAGTCGATTGGTAACCAGAAATAGACGATGAAGATACTTGATTTGCTACTAACTACAATAACATGACTGTAAAGCAGCAACGAGAAAAATTAATGTAGAATTGCTATGATCAAGTATTGGTGGGATCGTAATTGTGAGTTTCAAGGGCCAGCAAGTGAATGCTATCTCCACACT
>JAIOHN010000390.1 GCA_019912985.1 Anaerolineae bacterium
CCCTCATTCCCACACAGGTGAATGAGCAGGCAGCGCTGCTTTTGGGATGTCCGGTGAGCATGGAAGAGCCTTTCACGGCTGAACGTTATAATCTCTACCGTTCTGGTACCGACCTGCTCTACCCCGACGAGGAACTGCCAATCGGCAATTTGCTCTCGCTTCAGGGCATGGCTGGCGCAATTTTCGCCGACGACCTGATGGTGCGCGATGGCGACGAAGATCGCATCGACTTGCTGATGAACGCCGCCCCATTGCTGGACGTTGATGGAAATATCACGCATATCGTGGCCGTGATTGAAGACATCAGCAGCTTGCGCGGCCTGGAAAGCGCGTTGCAGGATAACCTGCGTGAGACCGTGACCCTTTACGAAGCCAGCCGAAGCCTGTCCACGGCTGAAGAAATCAACGATGTGGTCGAGGCACTGGTCGCACAATTCGCGCTGATGGAAGCGGTGGAAGTCGCAGTCCTGCTGCGCAACGAAAACACAGGCGGCTACGATGTCGCGCAAACATTGTTTGCTCCGGCATCGGAATTCGTGCTGCCACAGGGGGTTCTGGTCGATAATGAGCCGTTGTTTGTCAGCGATGTCAGCGGCCTGGATGATGCAGCACTGCGCGATGATCTCCTGGCGATTGGGGTGCAGGCGTTTGTGGCGCTGCCGCTGCAAGTGCGCAGCCGTGCCATGCCAATGGGATGGGTGATTTTAACCTATAACGAACCCACACAGTTCACATCAGACGATCACCGCTTTTATACGACATTGGCCGAATCAGCCTCGACCGTGCTGGACAACCGCTACCTGTTCCAGAGTACACAGCAGGCCCTGCAAGAGGCCAGCATCCTCTATAACGCCAGCCGAGCACTTACCGAGGCCAACACCCAGGAGGAAATTCTGCGGGTGGCGGCTGAGGAAGTCAATCTGCACCAGTTCACAAAGGCATTTACGGTCCTGTTGACCAGCGGCCAGTGGCAGGATGAGAAAGCCATCGCTGAGATCGTCGCCTACTGGCGCAGTGATCAAGGCGGCATCAACCTGACCAATAAGGCCTGGACTCCGCCGCAGTTCCCCGCATGGCGTTTGCTACACCAGCCACGTCCACTGCTGATCGATGATGTGCGTACCGCAGGCCAGCTCTCCGACAGCGAACGGGCGGGGATTGAAAGTCTGGGCTTCCGCTCACTGGTGGTAATCCCGCTGCGCAGTGGTAACCGCATCGTGGGCTGTGTCTGGTTAGGGACCGGCAGCAGTGCCGACGCCGATGAGGTGTTGACATTTACCGCACGCGATCAGCGTGTGTACAGTTCGTTTGCGGAGCAAGTCTCGCTGACGATGCAGGCGGCACAACTGCTGGAACAGACCGAACGCCGTGCGCGCCAGCTTTCGACCTCGGCAGAAGTGAGCCAGATCGTAAGCTCCATTCTTGACCTCGATGTCTTGCTGCCACAACTGGTAGACCTGATCCGTGACGCCTTCCGCTATGATCATGTTCAGGTATTCCTGATGGACCGCGATGATGAATACGCGGTGCTGCGTGCCAGTACCGGCGAGGCTGGTCAGCAATTGCTGCGTGCAGCCCATAAACTGGCGAAAGGCTCGGCCAGTGTGATCGGTGCTGTGACCGCAGAACTGCGGCCTGTGCTGGCGCTGGATACCGGCGGTACCGATGTAGTTCACCGTCCTAATCCCTACCTGCCGCACACGCGCTCCGAAATGGCG
>JAIOHN010000391.1 GCA_019912985.1 Anaerolineae bacterium
ATCAAAACCTGGGGATAGGCAATCGCAGGATCGCCTATCCCCTGTTAAAGCTGAAACACGATCCCTAACTAGGAGTCCAGCAGGTTAACAGTATTTTCCTCACCGACGATTTCGATGACCGCAGTGGCATAAGCATCCATCGCATCTTCCGGAGACATTTCACCGGAGACCACCCGCTCGGTCATCAACTGCGCTTCTGTGGATACACGATTGTATGCCGGCAGTGGTGGGCGAATAGTGGTCAGCGGCAGCACATCAGAAGCAATCAAGCTCATGGTTTCGTCGCCAGTGACCGGCACGTCAGTCCTTGCACGAATGCGCGGTTGGAGTCCATTGAAACCCTCAAGCGATTCCTTACTGAACATGCAGGACAACACGCCCCAGGCTTCAGCTGGATGCTCAGTGTTGGGATTCAGGATATATCCAGTACCCCCAGATATAGTCACAAAATCCTGACCATTGTAGCCCATCCCAGGTTCTTCTGCGGGCATGGGTGCAAAACTAACAACATCATCACGATTATCCATACCGAAGTTGCCACCTGGCACAACGACAGAGCGCCAGAAGTAGTCACCTTCGACAAGCATCGCGGTATTGCCCTGGCTGAATGATTCAAAGGAAAGATCCCGGCCATTTTGTGCCAATTGGAAGCGCTGGCTGCCGAGTTGTTCCTCGTTGTAGATTGTATTATACAGATTCAGTGTATCGAGAATCGCCTGGCTTTTGACGATCCATTTGCCAGTTTCGAAGTCATAAATGTGTTGCCCCGCACCCAACAGCGCCATGAGATAGCCCTGCATGGTAGTAGCTTCACCCATTGCCGTACCAGCGTTAAGCTGGAGCGGCCATTCGACACCTGCTTCTTTGAGTGTGCGAGCCGCGTCCAGTACATCCTCCCAGCTGGCGGGGGTCCAGGGGACTTCGATACCGGCCTGCTCAAATAAGTCGGTGCGATACCAGATCACACGAGCGTCAGTGCCGGAAGCAATGCCGTAAATTTCGCCTTCAAAACCGAGAATGGCCTGCAAGCCTGCGGGAATCTGAACCCAGCCATCCCAATCCATGACTTCGTCACCCGCAATTTCGCGAAGTGGTTTCACAAGACCCGCTTCGACAAATTCTGGGATCCAGAAACCATCGACATTGAGGATGTCACCACCCTGGCCCACGCCCAGGTCAAGTACAACCTGTTGACGGAAGTCTTCACCGCTTCCAACCCATTCAATCGGTGTAATTGTGACCGGCATTCCGGCATCACTCAACTGTGCTTCGCATGTGGGTTTGACCACAGTGTTCAGCCAATCGAAGCCCGCGCCGGTGGCTGTGCCGGTAATGGTGATTTCAACTGGCTCTTGTGCGGATACAAGCGCCCCACTAAATAGAACCAGCAGCAAGCATACTGCTGTGATACGTAGTGTTTTATGTAACATTGAAAATCCTTTACTCATATTCGATTACAGGTCATGCAAAAGATAATGTGGATTCTCTCAAAACGAACCTCGTCGGAACGAGTGTTAAAATTTCTGACACCTCCTCTCCCTCAATCAAAGCTAATAAACGACGTGCAGCTTCTGCACCCATCAAGTTTGCGTTTTGTGCGACAGTGGTCAGGGGTGGTTTCTGGTACTGGGCAATATCCAGATCATCAAAACCCACCAATGATAGGTCTTTTGGAATATGTAAACCTAGCAGCTCGGCTGCCCGGTATACTCTGAGGGCTATCCAATCATTAACTGCGAAAATCGCAGTAGGGCGGTTCGCCTGTTGCAGTCTTTCAATCAATGGCGCAATTTCTTCGTCGTTCTGTTGCAAATAAGCTTCGTAACTGCTTAATTCTGTGTCCCCGCCAACGAGCAGTGGTTCAAGCGGCTCAATGCCTATCCGGCGCAGGCTGTACTGGTAAGCGCGGTAACGCTCCGCGACCGGCCAGAGATCAAGATGGGGGCGAGCCACAAAGAGTATATGTCGATGGCCCAGGTCTACTAAATGATTCATGGCCTGTAGGCCACCCATATAGTTGTTGCTGGTGACACAGGGCAAGGCAACGCCATTCATTGGGCGATCCATTTGAACAATCGGGATGCTAAGTTCTTTGGATGCCAACACGCGTTCCTGGAAACTGCTATGTACTGGGACAAGGATGACACCACAAACGTCGTCTTCCACCAGTTTTTGTAGAAGCCTATTTTCCTCACTGATTTCGCGGTCTGTGCTGGCGAACTGTACAGCATATCCCGCTTTACGCAGCATTCGCTCCGCTCCACTGAGTAACGACATCGCAAATGTTCCTCGGTACTCCGGAATAATGAAGCCGATCGCATTGCGCCCGCTATAGCGGGATATTGGTTCGGCTACAAATGTCCCTTTGCCAGTGATACGGTAAATCAATCCTTCATCTTGGGCAGACTGCCAGGCACGTTGGATCGTCGCTCGGCTGATGTTCAGACTGTTGACCAATTCCCACTCACCAGGCAACTGCTCATTCGGTTTGAGCAACCCTGACATGATTTTGTGTCGCAGCTCGTCCAGTAACTGAACGTGCAGCGGCAGTGAACTCTCTTTAGAAATCTGAAAATCGGTCATGTCTTCACCTGTCCGGACAAGTTGAGATTACCACTAATCACATTAAGATTCAAAGAGTGCATGTTAAGTCTTGATATATCTGTTGTTGAGCGGGTATGCAAATAGTTAAGCGAATCTTAGCCATGACGCTCAAGGAAATACCATTTGTATCGGGCGATAGGCTCAAAAAGTTTTGAGAAATCCGGGGTTGTCAAACCACTCAATCGGGGTGGCGGAGGTATCAGTGTTGCAGCGGGTCTATAGTATCTGACTTTGCCAATTTAACATGAATTGTCGTGCCTTCTATCGGTATTAATTGAGAATCATCCCACCTCCTTATCAAACATTGGATTATAGACTATTTAGCGGATGGCAAAAGGCGACCTATCCTGGCTAATCTTCATGTTTCGTCACGCTTCTTAATGATACTATGAGATTAGGGAAGTGAATATTTCGCAAAGGGTGTACATCTTCCTATATACAGGTTGAAGATTTCAGAGCGAAATCAGCGTGTATTCGGTGACTTTTAGTCACATTATATGTTACTCGATAG
>JAIOHN010000392.1 GCA_019912985.1 Anaerolineae bacterium
TGCCAGAGGCGCTGCTGTAGAAATCGGCGGTGTCGGCGTCACAACCACCATAAACCACCTGCGTCGCCAGACCGGTGAACAGCGCCTGTGTGCCTTCGTTGCCATAGATCATGTGGAACTGCCCCTTCGTCTGCGCGCCAATCAGGATGGAGATGCGGCGCTTACGAACGAGGTTCACATCGGCGACGAGGCTATCCAGCTTGCCCAATGTCGGGAACTCGTCGAGGATCACGCCAACGGGCATGGGCAGCGGGCCTCTGTTGCGCTCGCCGATGGTGTCGAGATCAAGCATCAGTTTACGCAGAGTCGCGCCGAGATAGGAGGCATAAACTGCTCGCATCCTGCCGGGACAGGTCAGCACGACGA
This sequence comes from Anaerolineae bacterium, assembly GCA_019912985.1. GTDB lineage: Bacteria > Chloroflexota > Anaerolineae > Aggregatilineales > Phototrophicaceae > JAIOHN01. Next base: position 367 of record JAIOHN010000392.1, read on the forward strand.
CGGTGGGCTGTTCGACGGCCAGTTCTGCGTCGAAGTCGGAGGCAGCGGTGTTGTCGCGCACTTCGGTAGATGCCCAACCCGTGAGCGCTGTTGCCAGCGTCGCCACGACGTTAGAGGCTACCTTGCCATCCGATCCAACCGACGCGATGAAGCTATTGGCAAGCAGGGAAGCATCATCTTTTTTCGACGAGAGCGACTGCGCCAGCGCCTTAAGGTCGTTCATCGCGTTGTAGATGTCGCCGAGATTGTCGAAGCGGATCAGACAGGCAGCCAGCAGCGCCGCCGCGCTGTCCGTCCAGAACCGGTTATCCCCTTGCGCGGATGGCACGAGTACATCCGCGATGGCACGGGCATCTGACACATTGTCGATGCCTTCCGCCAGGTTGTAGCGTGGCCCGATAGTTGAAGTCGGATCATGCACGACCACCAGATGGCGGGTGACGGCGGCATATTTCAGCACATGGGCGGTGATTTCGCCCTGCGGGTCGGCCACAATCAGTGAGTGTCCCGCCAGCATCCGGTCAGCGATGGCAGGCAAAATAATGCCCTGTGTCTTGCCTGAACCGGGGCCACCCAGCGTCAGAATACCACGTGCAATATCCTCACCGCCCAGACAGAAGCGCCCCGTTCCCAGGTCGAGCCGTCGTTTATCTTCACCCCAGAACGCGCCAAGTAGGATCAGCCCTTCCGGGTCTTCGCGCCGGAAGCGTTTGTACTCGCGCTGGGTGCAGAAATGCGATGACCCCAGCGCGCCGCGCTTGACCTGCGGACTGCGAAGCCGGTCTACGCGCTCACGCAACCAACCACCGTTTTTGATGCCGTTGTGCAATCCGAGTGTGACAATAAACCCCACAAACACCAGCATCGCTCCGAACGTAAACAGCCGCATATGCTGGATGTTATCGGGTCCACCGGCGATGGCGCGGATGACGGCATTGGTCGTCGGTCTGCCACGCACGGGCTGAATTGCCATGTCACCTAAAAGCGCCAGGTAAAGCGTTGTCACACCCAACAGCACAATCCCATGCGTGACCAACTTTGCACCGCGTTTCCAGCCAGAGGTGCTCTGGGTCTCACTGCTCCGCTGGATGCCTGCACCGAATATCGCGCTGACCACCAGCGGCATGAGCAGGGTCAGGCACATCAGCGGCGCAAGCAGGCTGCTGAGAATGGCGCGACCTTCGGTGAACAGCCAGTAGATCATCGGCTATTCCTCTGTTTCGCGTTGTTCGCTGGCTGGCTGTCGCAGCCAAAAACGGTTGACTGCCCAGGTGATGCCAATTAAAACGACAACCGGGAGGTAGAGCGCTTCGTCGAAACTGATTCCGAGCACCCGTCCAATGGTAGTGCCAGCCAGCAATAATTTCACCAGCGTAAAGCCGCCGATGGCTGTTTGCGGTTTCAGGTGAATCACGGTCATGCTCCTATCTGCGCGGGAACCAGGCATCCAGATCTGTTGAGTCAGGTGTCATCTCCGCTTCTTGTTCACGATATGAGCGCCATTTTGGACCCACGATGTCATCCAGCGCTGCTTCAAAGTGGCGAGTGGCAATGTCACGGAACAGCGCGTCATGTCCGCGTTCCTTGTTGTTATAAACCGGTAGCCGCTCCGCGACGGATGGGGCAGTCCCCGGTAGCACCACATGGGTATGAAGTTGCTGCATGGGCACATCACCGCCCTCTTTGGATTCAGTCAGCCGGTCGTGCAGGACATAACTGTACTCCGGCAGTTCAAAACCGCGTTCCGTGTAGTAGTCTTCAACGATGCGCTCGGTCAGGTCGCATACCACCTGTGGACGTTGGTCTTCGGGGATAAGCGCCATCAGATCGGGGGCAGGGGAGACCACCCATGTCCAGGCGAGTACATGTTGGCTTTGGAGCTGATCGCAGTGCTCGAAGATTTCACGATAGTGTTTGCCCATTCCCAGGTCACGCCAGCGTTCATCTTCTTCAGTCTGTGCCAGGTGGTCAGTACGATTATCGCGGTACTGGAGATACTTCAAGGTGCTGCGAAGCCCTTTATGTCCAGTCCCGCGCCCCTTGCGCTTTGGGCCTTTGTAAGCGAAGTCCACCACGATAATGGCTTTGCTCAATCCTTCACTCCTTCAATTCACGCACCGCTTTCATCTGCGCCAGCAGCGTTTCCCCGTCGTGTTTGGCAGCAATGATGGCATCGCGCAGATGGGCTTCATCGGATGCCATCAGGTGAATCAGTACGTTGAGCTGAAATGCCAGTGTGGTTTCCAGCTGATCGACCCGCTCACGAAGGGATTTCTGAAAGTGTTTGCGGCTGCCAATCAGGTCTTCCTGCTCATCCAGGTACTGCCGGATGGCCTCACGGATGAGGTCAGCTTCGGTCACATCACGTGGCTGCTTGCTGACGAGCTGCGCCAGGCGGTCGCGCATTGCGGGGGTCATTGATAGGCTGCGGCGAGCTGTAAAACGAGGCATAAAAAATCCTCCAAGCACTTCTCCTCATTTCAGTATGAGGGGAGTGGCTTGAAGGATATTGAAATTTTCCAGTTTTGCGTTGGGAAAATTACGGAACTTCCGCACTCTATGTAGAACTGCCCGGATAATCGAGCGTTTTACTACGTCGCCTTGCCTCGATCTACCAATTCGCGGAGATTCAATTGCTAACTTAACTTACATCAAAACCAGGTTTAACTGCCCGTCTATTTGCCTTTTCCCACAGATGACTTCCCATCATGCCCCGGTTTCATTCAAACATGCTTCGAAATAGATTGAGGGATTTACCGCAAGCGTAGATATTCACCGCAGACACTGACACAATCGAATATGGTTTGGCGCCAAGCTCATTTTGCCATGTCCATGCTACGAAGGAGATACCCAATGCGTTTTGCTCGTTTCGCGCTTTTAGCGCTGTTGATGACGATGGTGACAGCGGTCATGCTGCCTATCTCGGCGCAGGATGCTGCTCAAGTTCCGCTGAGCGGTGAAAGACTGACGGTCTATTCGGGACGAAGTGAGGACTTGATCGGCCCGATTTTGCAGCAGTTTACCGCTGAAACCGGTGTGCAGGTAGAAGTCCGTTATGGCGACACTGCCGAAATGGCAGCGGTAATTCTGGAAGAGGGCGACAACAGCCCCGCCGACGTATACATTGCTCAGGATGCGGGCGCGTTGGGCGCGCTGGCGCAGGAAGGTCGCCTGATGCCGCTGCCCTCGGACATCCTGGCGCGCGTTCCTGCTGAATTTCGCTCCGACGCGGGTCTATGGGTGGGCCTTTCTGGACGCGCCCGCGTACTGGTTTACAATACCGAACTACTGACTGAGGAAGACCTGCCTGCATCCATCCTCGATCTGGCGAACCCCGAATGGACGGGGCGCGTCGGCTGGGCGCCAACCAATGGCTCATTCCAGTCTCATGTAACGGCGCTGCGGCTGCTGCTCGGTGATGACCCGGCGCGTACCTGGCTGGAAACAATGGTCGCCAACGGCAGTGTGCCGTATGAGAACAATCGCGCTATTGTGCAGGCAGTGATTGATGGGGAAGTGGAAGTTGGCCTGGTCAATCATTATTACCTTTACGGCTTCCTGGCCGATAACCCGGCTGTGCCTGCAGCGAACTACTTCTATCCTGGCGGTGATCCCGGTGCGTTGGTGAACGTGGCAGGAGCGGGCGTGGTCAGCACGAGTAGCCAGCCAGGGCTGGCACAGCGATTACTCCTGTATCTGCTCGGCAACACGGCGCAGGAATACTTCTCGGCAGAGACCTACGAATATCCGCTGGTGGCCGGCATCGAGCCGAGTGTCGAACTCAAGCCTCTGGCTGATATCCAGGTGCCGAACCTTGATCTGAGCGATCTGAGCGATTTGCAGGCGACGCTTGATCTGCTGCGTGACACCGGGGCACTGCCCTGAGAATAGCCCCAGCCACAACCCTTTCCCGCTGGGAAGGGGCTAATGGCCTTTTGAAGCGAGTTCAGCAGCGTGCATCAATCACGCTATATATGTGCGGGAAACCGCACTGCTTGAAGGACAGAATTCGGAATGCAGATTACACAGGCGGTTCGCAACACAACCCTTCGCATGACGCTGGCGGTCCCGGCCCGTTTACCGTTCCGGCTGCCGTCGCTGCTTCAGACAATTACCGTGCTGATCATCGTGCTGGTATCACTGCCGATAGCCTATCTGGTGGTACGGGCGCTGGGTGCGGGACAGGCAGGGCTGGATTACCTGCTCAGCGCACGCACGCTGACTGTCGCCGTGAACAGCCTGGTGCTGACCGCCGCTGTCGTCACCGCTGCCGCAGTGATTGGTATTTCCTTTGCCTGGCTCACTTCACGCACGGATTTGCCCCTGCGCCGCCTCTGGCTGGTGGGTGGACTGCTGACGCTCGTCATCCCGTCCTACATTGGCGCCATGATGTATATCGCCGCATTCGGCCCGCGTGGCCTGCTGCAATCCCTGCTGGAGCCGTTCGGCGTGACCCGTCTTCCCTCCATCTACGGCTTCTGGGGCGCATTTCTGGCGATCACGCTTTTCACATACCCCTATGTTGTCCTGCCGGTACGGGCGGCGCTGCTCAACATGGACCCTGCGCTCGAAGAATCGGCGCGCAGCCTGGGCCTGAGCCGCTGGCAGGTGTTCTTCCGGGTGACACTGCCACAACTTCGTCCTGCGCTGGCATCCGGGATGCTGCTGACTGCGCTTTATACCTTGAGCGATTTCGGCGCAGTGGCGCTAATGCGGTACGATGCTTTCACCCGCGTCATTTACCTGCAATACACCAGCTCATTCGACCGGCATCGGGCTGCGATTCTCGCTCTAATGTTGGTCATGATCACTGTTGGTCTGATCATGCTGGAACGCCGTACCGCTCACAAGCGCCACAACTATCGCATTGGTGTCGGCTGCCAGCGGCAAATGCCGCTAATGCCACTAGGAAAATGGCGTATTCCTGCGCTGGTTTTCTGCGGGACACTGGTATTCATCAGTGTGCTGGTTCCGGTTGCGGTGCTCGCCTTCTGGTTCCTGCGTGGGGCAGGCGAAAAGTCGGTTGAACTGTTGCGACCGGCGCTTAACACGCTCAGCGCGGGTGGTGTCACCGCCGCCGTCGTTGGCGTACTGGCGCTGCCGCCTGCGCTGCTGGCGGCGCGGACCACCTCACGCTTCAACCGCTGGTTGGTCCAATTCGCCTACCTCGGCAATGTACTGCCGGGGCTGGTCGTGGCGCTGGCACTGGTCTTCTTCGCCGCCAACTACCTGCCTGTGCTCTACCAGACGCTGCCGCTGCTCATCTTCGGCTATAGTACCCGTTTTCTGCCCCTGAGCATCGGCGCAACATCCAGTGCGCTGACGCAGATCAACCCGCGCTTCGAGGAAATCGGACGCAGCCTGGGTCTGCGTCCCTGGCAGGTGGTCCTGCGGATCACAGTGCCGCTGGCGCGCACCGGTATCCTGGCAGGCATGGCCCTGGTGTTTTTGAGTGCCATGAAGGAACTGCCGACGACATTGCTGCTCTCGCCGACAGGGTTTGAGACCCTGCCAACGGATATCTGGACGGCGCACGCGCAGGTACAAATGTCGCGGCTGGGAGCGCCTTCACTTCTTCTCATCACGGTATCGGCGCTGTCACTGCTCATCATGCTGCGGCAGGAAAAGCGTTGACAGAACCCAGCGCTGAGTTAACTGGTTTCCCTATGACCAACCCACTTGAAATTGTGCATCTCTCGAAATCCTATGATGGCACGCCTGTGCTGCGGGACGTGAGTCTGTCTGTGCGTGGTGGACGGATCCTGACGCTGCTGGGACCCAGTGGCTGTGGCAAAACAACCACGCTGCGCCTGATCGCGGGTTTTGACTGGCCCGACAGCGGCACGGTAACGATTAACGGGCGTACAGTTGCCTCGGAAGGCGTGCGAACCCCGGCGGAAGAGCGACGGGTGGGCATGGTGTTCCAGGAATACGCGCTATTTCCGCATCTGACTGTGGCCGAGAATATCGCCTTTGGATTAAAGGGGAACAAGCACGAGAAACAGACTCGCGTATCTGAAATGCTTGCGCTCGTCGCCTTACTGGATGTCGGCGAGCGGATGCCTTATGACCTGTCCGGCGGACAGCAGCAGCGTATTGCGCTCGCGCGTGCGTTGGCACCTCAACCCGATATTCTGCTGCTGGACGAGCCATTTTCCAATCTGGATGCGGCACTGCGCGGGCAGGTGCGCAGCGAAGTTCGCGCCATCCTCAAGCAGTCAGGTATCACCTGTGTGTTTGTCACTCATGACCAGGAAGAAGCCCTCAGTCTTGCTGACGAGGTCGCTGTCATGTTATCGGGTCATATAGCACAGGTAGGAACACCGCAGCGCCTTTACCGCCACCCGGCCACGCGAACAGTCGCCGCTTTTGTGGGCGAGGCCAATTTCCTCCCCGGCGAGGCCCATGGCGAGACCGTCGACTGCGTTTTGGGTTGCCTGCCGCTTAATCAACCAGCGCACGGTTCAGTCACCGTACTCATACGTCCTGAATGGCTAAAACTGAATAACAGCGTTTCGTATTCCGAGGGCACCATTATGTGGCAGGAGTTCTATGGACACGACCGGCGCCTCGGCATCCGCCTTTCCGATGGAACTGCTCTAGTCGCTCGCAGCGATGCGGACAACGACTACACGGTGGGCGAGTCAGTCGAGGTCGGCGTGGATGTGGCAGTGCAAACTTTCCCGCATCAGTGAGTTTGCCCGGTGAAACGCTCCAATATCCATATGTTTCTACATAAAGTGCGGAACAGCCAAAATTACGGTTGAGCCGCAATTCGCATGGAAGTTGAGTCAGACTTCGGATCCATCACCCCAAATTGACGTGATTCGTGCTTAATCCGTCCGCAAAATATCTGGGCGGCAGTGGTTTAGAGAAGGCCTCCCCATCAAGGGCGGGAGTTCCAAAATCACATACGTGTCGCAACAAAACCGGTAGCAGTGAGGCATATGTTTAAGTCCGTGACCTACTGATCCGGCGGTGGCGCATCCTGAGCGGGAATGATGATAGAATTAGGGTAAAAGTAGCGGAGAAACGATCATGCAGAGTATACCGACCCGTACAGTCTTCGATGAGATTACCGATTTTCTGGCTACCGAGCCAACCCCGCAGGAGATCATCGCCTATCATCTGCCGAATGATCTACAACAGCGCGCCGACTATCTGGCAGAACTCAACGGTGAAGATCAGCTTACGCCAGGTGAGCGCGAAGAACTCGATGAGTTCCTCAAGGTGGAGCGCATGTTTTCGTTGCTTAAGACCAAGATGAAGCTTAAACTGAAGAAGCAGTCCGAATGAGCATCCGTGACGAACAGCGGCATCTCGTCCGTGAACGGGCGGGAAACTGCTGTGAATACTGCCGGGTGTCGCAGACCGGGCGTTTGGTGGGCTTCCAGGTAGATCACATCATCGCCATCAAGCACGATGGGACAGATACCGACGATAATTTGTGCCTGGCGTGCTACGAGTGCAACATCTACAAAGGGAGCAACGTTGCTGCACTCGATCCCTTAACCCGCGATGCAACCAAACTCTACGATCCCCGCCAGCAAAAGTGGGACGGCCACTTTAAGCTCAATTCAGATGCGACGCTCACCGGACTGACCCCTGAAGGTCGGGCAACAATTAATGTTCTGCGTATGAATGACGAAGAACGCGTGAAACAGCGGTTGGGTGAATTGATGACTGGCGACTATCCTTGCCAGAAAGATTAACTTATGCCCATCCTTGCATATGCGGGAGGCATTCATGCCATCATTACTGGCGACTACCACCTGGCGCTGACGCGGTGTCGTAATAGAGATGATGATGGACACCGGACAGATCAGAGTCCGGTGTGTGGTCTATTCAAATTGGATAGACCACGACGAACGCACGGCAGGTGCGTTCGGTCGGCGTGGTTTACCGCGCCGACGCGCTGACCAGCACGCGGTTGGCTGGTCAGCGGTGCGTCACGTGGGCGTGGCGCACCAGCCCCTCCGGCGCATGAGGAGCCAGCGTTTTAGCTGGCGACCCATCTCAGCCCGTCATACGCTCGCACGAGCCGGTATGACCTGAGACAGCCGCAAACGTGTCCGACGGACAATCGTTTACGCTGAGATGGGTTCGGCGTCCGCAGGACGCGGCGCTGCTGCGAGGCAGCGCCAACGGCGATACTGCATCATGGAGGCATGTATCGCCGCAAACGCGCACGGACTGTGGGACAAAAATATTGGATTGGGATTGTCAAGCAGAAGAGGGGAGTTGCCAAAAATAAAGAGGCGATGCTCGCGCACCGCCTCAGCAGGGGAGTTATGCGGGGTTCGACTCAGAAGGGGATGGTCTCGTCTTCTGGAGTATCGTCGCTGTCGCCGTTGGCGCGATCCAGCAGGATCAGGCGGTCAACATCCATATCGAGACTGGCTTGTGGACTGCCGTTCTGGTCAATCCAGGCGCTCGGACGCAACCAAGAGCCTGTCACCTGAATCAGCACACCACGTTTCACGTAGCTGCTTGCCACCGATGCAAGGTTTTGCCAGCAGTTCACGCGCACCCAGAGGGTTTGCTTCTGACCGCCGCCATTGGTGCGGTTGACTGCCACCGAGAAGGAGGCCACCTGCCGGTCGCCATTGCTGGTCTGGACGGTGCGTACCTGGGGATCGCTTCCAACGTGTCCAGTAAGAGTGATGCCAATATGTGTACCCATGATGTTTGAACCTCCTGCGCATCTTGCGCTTATCTGTTTCATCAGCCCTATGCTGATTTGTTGTCCTGCCCAAAGCAGGCGAACAAGACAACTTTCACCCGTAGGGCGCTAACCCGATGGCATGAGCGCAGCGGCACAAGCCGGAGCCAATCGGGTTTAAGCGAAGTCCAACGGACTTTGAAAGTGGTCGCGCCTGCTAGCATGGTCAACATAAATCAGCGGTTTATGGGGTTGAGGAACACGAGAGATGAGCGCCACCACAGAGAGGGAAAAGATGGGTCTAGCCAGCCATCAGCAGAACACCGGATTGGGAGCGCATACCACGCACACAGCGTCAGACAGAATGAAGGAGCTGGTGGTTACTCGACTGGCAGTCAGCACAATAGGCAGTAGAGCAACCGCAATGTGTGAATGGTTGTAGGGGCATCGGGAAGTGACAAAAGCGTGGAAGGGCAGATCAGAATGACAAGGTTGCATCGGTGATGGATGATGTGGCAGCCCAGGTCGACATAGATGTGAAACCCGCCATGCTGGAGCCGCAGGTGAAGCAAGATACCACGAGACAGGCACGCACCTCGCCATAACAATTACTGCTGGACGCGGGCGTTGCTACCTGGTGGGCAATCTCACTGGCGATCCTGCTCGGTAGGGAAGTAGGTTGTGGAAAAGTTGAAAAGTTCCGGGCGCTCGCTATGCCGAACACCTTCGTACAATGCGCCCGTGATACGTCGCAGACCGGATTGCAGTTTCTCGCAGATATAGGACAGGTTGCCATGCATCAGCAGTTGCACCGCTGTCTGTACCAGGTAGTCAGATGCGGCGAGCAGGTCATAGGCCATGCGTCCGCGCCAGCCGTGTATGCCATTGGCGCAGGACACCGCCGCTTTGAGTGTGTCTGACGCTGCATAGGCTTTAAGCAGAGCTTTCGCCGTCTGTTCGAACTCCTCAGCGCGATTGTCTCTCGGCTGCTGGTAGATCAGCAGGTAGGTGTAAATCACATCAATCGTCGGGACGGAAACAGCATTCTGTCCGCAGAATGTCGCCAGTTTCAGCCAGGCATCGGCATAATGGCTGTGTTGGCAGAGCGAGAGTGCGGTATTCGTGATCTCGTTCATGCAGTCCGAGACACGTACCGAATCACGCGGGGTACGCAGATCAACGGCGATGTATTCAGCGATGGCGCTGTACTGCTGGTTGTCGAACAGGTGGTTGTAGCGGTTGAGTGCAGTGGTTTCGGTGGTCATGTGGGTTCCCTTCGAGCTAATTCAGACTGGGTGAATGGGTGGTCGTGACGATCAGGCTGCGCAAAAAGCCAAGCGTGTAGGGACTGTGGGGTGCAGATTCAATACGTGTCATGAGCATATGCCACGACTGCTGAAGGCGTAAGTAGAGACGGTACTGTTCCTCGTCGTAGGGCAGAACCCAGGCACCGTTGGGGATGAGGGCTGAGACGCGGGCATTGTCCTTGCGTTCAAAGCGAACGGGCAGATCGAAAGGCACGTCTCGTAGTGGCTTCCAGCCAACGAGCCGCGCACGCGGGAAGTCGCGCTGGTCGAGGGGCACATCCCACGCCGCGCAGACCACGCCATCGGGATGCAGCGCTAGGTGAACGCGGCTGACCTGCAAGCCGCAGGATGTGCCTGTGAACGGTTCACGGGTGACTTTCACCAGCAGAACAGGTTGCCAGTCGAGGTTGGTGTTGGGCATAAAATTCTCCTTCGTGTCGGACAGGGGCGTAATGATTTGTCGTATGGGGTCGTACAGAGGATGGGTTATGCAGGTAAAACCTGCGTGTCTAACCCGGTTTTTCCTTCAGAGCTAACTAAACGACAAACGATTGAATCTGGTATACTGGATATGCCTTTAAGAGGATTGAACATGGACACAAACACTCTGGTAGTTCTTATTATATTTGTTGCGTTAATCCTTTTTGTAGCTTTCCGGTATCGGCAAAGCCTGTCCGCAATTATCAAACTACCTTTCGCAAGTCTCGATGTGAGAGGCACAAATCAATCACTAGACCAACAAGGCATAAAAGCTAAAAGCATATCGAGCCGTCAAGGTGGGATTCTTATGGAGGACTCGACTGGGCATGGAATTGATGCAGAAAATGTTGACGCAGAAAAAGATATTCGGATGACCAGTCAAGGAACTTATTCTGACCCAAAAGCGTAACCCCCGATGAGAAGTCGGGGGTTATTAACACCATGCAAGCTAATTCACTCAATGCTGGACGCGATATTAACCTAGTACAGAACAATGTTCCCCTTCCAAAATTACCGATTGATGGATTAGATGAAAAGCGCGGTAAAGCAGATTGGTCATTGCTGTCCAAATTATGGTCTCTAGTCAATACTGAGTATATCGATCATCTAGATCAACAAACACAGTTAGAGATGATTGAATATGATGAGTATGTGAAACGAGTTTATGGCTATATTGAATTACGACAGCAACCTCAAAATACTTTTCATCATCCTAAGCTTGAACAAGCATTCAATGACTTTGATGTGGCGCTCACGAGCTATACAGAAGCAGTAAGACCAGCGTTCACAGCGTCACGTCTAAATGGAACAATGTGGTATCTTTCTGAAAAGAAGGAGGCGAGACTAGATCATCATTGGTTATCGGACGAAGCATACCAAATTGTTCAGCAAAGACACGACGATTATGTCCAACAGAGCATTCTGTTGCTGAAGCAGAGTAAGAAGCTAGCAGGTGAAATCCGCAGGGTAGTGCCTGACTTTTTTGCAGAGTGAGCAATTTGAGGCATCTACTTTGAACTTTAGTATATTGTCGCTTTGCCAAGTTCTGCTACAAATACTAGATCGTTCGCTGGTGTTCACGCACAGCGTTCAATGTTTCCGGCGGGAGAAGCTCTGGTTTCACGTCGGATAGCCAGAAATCCTTGCGGAAGCTGTAGCCGGTGATGGCTTCGATACGGCAGTATTCACAGTAGGTATCGGGGTTGTGAACAGCGCCGTTGATAAGGTCGTTCAGGCTCGCCAGCACACACAAGGCGCAGGACAGCCTCTGATTGGGTTGTTCCAGCCGGTAGGCAGGGTGGGCGATGCCGCCATGACGCTGGATGCAGTTCCACACAGCTGCCTCTGTCCAATCATGAATCGGCAGCCAGTCATACACAAAACGCCCCTTGGTCGGGGCGCTGGCATCGGTGCGGAGCGTGAATGTTTGTCGTCGGGCACGGTTGTAGCTTTCCTCAGCACGTAAGCCCATCGCGCAGATTACATTGCCGGTCGGGAAGTGGTTTCTTAACCAGCGATTGATCGGGGAGCGTTTCAAATCCGCCGTGCAATAGCGCATTTTGGCAGAAGGCCAGCAAGGACGCGACGGATCCTTGTGGTAACGCTGCCAGATGCGGTCGATCAGGTCGCCATGCTGCCAGCGTACGACATGCAGCGGCACGCCTTTCCGTTGAGCGAGATTCTCAACGTATTCCGGCGTCTGATGCCATTCGACCCGTGCACCGAGGTCAGCGTGGATCATCACGACATCCCCCGACCAGCCTTCGGACTGACGTATGTCGAGTACGTGGTGGGACATGGCATCACTGTCCTTGCCGCCTGAGACGGAGAGCACGAGCGCCGCGCCGTTGCGGAGCAGGCTGAGTGGATCGGGATCATCTACTGGAAACAGGGGGAGTTGGCGCATGGTGGCTCCTTTCGAGGGCTGTGTCTGAAAACAAAAAAAGTCCCCGGTGTGGGGACTGGCGGATCGAGATAGCCCGTTGATATTCCGGAAGTCACACACTGAGCAGTTGGTTGAGGCGTTCCGCCAATAGGATGAGGCGCTGTCTTTGTGCGTCGCTCTGTTTGAGCACCGCCAATAACGTATCCGGTTTGGCGGTGATGGTCGTCAGCAGATCAAGCATCTGCTCCAGGTGATAGGCCATTTGCAGCGATTCCGCCTCGACACCCACAAAAAAGCGCCGAGCGCCGTCGTCATAGTCACTGGTGTAGGACACGTCAAAGGTCACGTTAAACTGCTCGGCCAACGGGTTCAACAGCGCCGTGACCTCGTCCTCATCGCAGTTGCGCCCTTCCCAGGTGCCATACACAGTGTCATCACCGGACTCGACGTACAGCGGCGGCCCAAACGAATCAGGCGTGAAGAACGCCTCGCGCAGCCGTTCGCCGGTGGCCGCGTCGGGGACAGACGCGGTAAAGGACAGGTAGACATCGTAGCCCATAGGTATTGCTCCTTTTGGTAGTTGATTTCGGTTGGTGTCTGGGGGCAGCCGCGTCAATCGGCTTCAGTTGAATCGCCAGGTTTCAGCTCGTCGAGGAAGTCCTCCAGACCGGGATCAATCGTTACCGTCACCGCGAGCAGTTCATCAAGATGCCACATCTCCGCCTGCCAGATGGCTTGGCGCATGGCCTCATCCGGTTCGACCACATCTGCCGGGATGTCCACGTGTTCGGTAAACCCTTCGACGGGCACACCGGCCAGATCTGTGATGTTGTGGAACAGCACCAGGCAGAAGTTGTGCAGGCCACAGCGGTTGTAGGCCACCGCTCGCACCTGGCTGTCGAGTTGTTCGGCCAGCCGGTTGACTGCCCGAATATAAACGGTGCGGTAGTGTTCGACACCTTCGGGAATGGCTTCGCCGTCGTTGAAGCCCCATTTACTCTGCATTTCTTCCCAGTAACGCATGGTTTAGCTCCTTTCCTGGGCAGCGAAATAGGCGGACAGCTCTTCACGACAAATCGGCAGACTGCGCACCGTCGGCACATCACCCGCCGAGATGTAGGTCAGAAAGGAATGGATCGGCTCGCGGTACAGCAGTTTGTGGACGTACTGCCCGACGACTGCTGCCATAAAATCGTTGACCAGCAGTGCCTGATCGCCGCGCTCGACGAGTTCAGCGCAGGACAGGTTCGAGGCGGGCTGTGGCGCAGTTTCCGGCGCGGGTTGGAGCAGGTCGGGAAACAGCAGCCCTTCTTTGGGCAGGTAGGGATA
>JAIOHN010000393.1 GCA_019912985.1 Anaerolineae bacterium
AGCTGTGGGATAAAGGGCCGCACGATGAAGTTGTCAGGAATATCGCCCAGGTCAGCCAAATCGACCCTGCGCCCGACGGACATCACCACCTGATAGGGGCTATCCGCGAACGCCTGAAGGCAGTCCCGATAGAAATCCAGGTTGGTGTTGATCACCGTACCGAGCGACACGTAAATCAGCGGACGGCTGTCAAGCTGGTCAAAGGGGAAATCAGCTCCGTCCGCACGTGTCTCAATCGACGGGCCGACAAATTTGATGCTGTTATCCATGTTCTCGCCGTCGGGTTGGAACAGTGAAGAGGTATAACTGACGGTAATCGTGCCGGTGCCGAGCAGAATATCGTTGAAACCGGGCGCTTTAATCCTATAACTGCGGGCAATATCACGCGAGATCGTTTGAAGCTCACGCAGCGCGCGCCGGTTTGTCAGCATGGCCTTTGCCATCTGGAAAAGCTGGCCACTTTTGATGATCATGCCGGGTGTCAGGATAAACAGCCCCAGGGATGACACCGAGGGCAGGTTGCAGATTTTCGCCGCCAACCCACCCCAGGGACACATCGAGTCGTAGATGATGTAATCCGGCTGCTCCTGCTTGATGATTTCCAGCAGATCCGGCAGCACTGCCTGGGCGGTTCCGGCCAGGATGCGGGCTGTCAGCAGGGGATTGCTGCCATCCAATCCGCGCTGCTCAAAGTAATCGTCGCCAATCTCCGCATAAGCGCGAAATGTCGCCCCTGTCGCCTCAATTCTCGCCCGATACTGCTCGGTCAGGTAATAGATCACCTGCTCACCGCGCTGCACCAGTTCAGCAACCACCGGCAGGGACGGATTGACATGCCCGGTCGTGGGTACATTGAAAAAGAGCGCCTTCGCCATATTCTCAGCCCTCATAATGCCACCCAACAAAAGAGCGGGTACCGACTGCACCCGCTTTATGGCTTATTCAACTGTGATGTGGATCTCATCGCGGAAGGCGTCGCCCTCGTAAGCTTGATGCGCGCCGTTGGCGAACTGCAAGCGCAGGATGTGCTCGCCCGGTTCCAGTGTCAGTTCCGTCTCTGTCTGAGCCTGACCGAAGTGCAGATAACCCTCGGTATCCAGCGGGATCACGTCACCAGCGGCGATGAAATCCTTGTCAACCAGGATGTGAAAATGGCCGATTCCTTCAACCACTTCACCCGCCGGGGCCACTTCAACACCCTCCGCACCCATCTGCACGGTGAAGGTTTCCGGTACCGTCGCGCCATCCTGCGGCTCGATGAAAAACACGCGCCCACCTGCTTCAGCCGTGGCATCGGCGCTCTTATCCGCCATCGATGGGACTGCGTTGGTGGATGTCGCCGCCAGGATCACAATCAGCAGCACCAGCACACCGACAAACAACACTAGAATCTGTGACCAGCCCTCGTCATTGGAGCTGGAGGGAGGCGTTAATCTTGGATTATCAGACATGAATTTATTTCTCCTTCGCGCTGCGTTCTATTGTATTCCATTCTGGCATGGGGAGCGAGACGTAAAGCAAGCAATCATCCACCCATCGTTATTCGAATTCATGCACAGCCCCGCGTACAATAGTAGTAAAGAGCTTTTCTTCAGGAGTAAACCATGAGCGTCCTTAGCTTTGGCGAATTATTAATTGATTTTGTTGCACTCGAAAGCGGTGTCACCGTGGGGGAGGCATCCGGCTTTCAGAAAGCACCGGGTGGCGCACCGGCCAACGTTGCGGTTGCCGTCTCACGCCTGGGCCATCCAAGCGCATTTATGGGAGAGGTCGGGGATGATCCCTTCGGTCACTATCTGGCTGAAGTGCTGCAAACTGATCAGGTGGATATTCGGGGTCTGCGCTTCTCCAACGAGGCACGCACCGCATTGGCGTTTGTTTCACTGACGGAAGGAGGAGAGCGCAGCTTCGTCTTTTACCGCCACCCAAGTGCGGATATGCTCATGCGCCCGGAGGATGTCAACCTGGATTTGGTCGAGCAGCATCAGATATTTCACTTTGGCTCGATCACCCTCATCAGCGAACCCAGCCGCAGTGCCACGCTGAGAGCTGCGCAGCACGCCCGCACCCATAAGAAGCTGATCTCCTACGATCCCAATCTACGGCTGGCGCTGTGGCCCAATGAACAGGCCGCGCGCGAAGGCATGCTCACTGGCCTCAACTATGCGCATATCGTCAAAATCAGCGAGGAAGAGCTGGATTTCCTGGGCGGTGATCTCAACAGCCTGTGGCGCGACGAGATGCAGATCATCGTGGTCACGCAGGGCGCACAGGGCGCGACTGTCCACACCCGCCATGAGC
>JAIOHN010000394.1 GCA_019912985.1 Anaerolineae bacterium
TGTAAGGATATTCTTATTCACAATCATGATAGGGGTACTTCCCCTCTGCGCGATCATTTTCGGGCCATTGGCGGTGGATTATCTTCGCTTCTGCGATTCCATTATCGGAGGGAGCGTCACCGGGAATATCAACATCGTATCTGGGCAGGAACACCTGCCGGTGGATGCGCGGGAGTATGAGCCTGTCTCCGCCACCAACCTGCAAGACCTGCGTCCTCTGGTGATTGCTGAGATTAATGCGTCAGGCGATAGCGGTACAATGAAGTTTAGTCCTGACAGTGCCATTCTGGCGATGTCCACCTTTTCAAACATGGCCCCGTCCAGCCACCATGCCAACTATACACTATTCTGGGAGCTGGTAGCCGATGAGCAGCCCTGCTTTCGTCGTTTCCAACTGCCTTCCACACGTCCTGGCGATTTCTATCGCGCAAATGAGCTGCTGAGGTATTTTAGTCGTTCCGGTGATCTTGTCCTGACCTCCAGCTCCGATCACTGTTATTACGATGGCAATTGTTATTTCTTGCGAGATGTGCGTTCCTTGCGGCAGCTAGCCAGCTTCGCATCTGCAGAATTCATCCCCTTCCCTGATGGAGAGCGAATGCTGTACACCCTGCCTGATGACCCCAACACCTACTTACTCGACATCAGTGAAGGGTTTGACCTGAATCGGGCTGAGGTGTTAGAAGTGGATAATAAGCCTATCCGTGCTTTTAGTCCCGATGGAGAAAAGTTCGCTGTCCAGAATGAGGATGGCAGCTACTCGATCCAGAGCTACGGCCTACCTCACAATCAGATCGATATTCCCGGCGAAATGACTAAATTTGCGAGATTCAGCCCGGATGGCAAGTCGATTGTCTTGTGGTTGACAGATGAAATCGAAATCAGAGACACTGCCTCCGGAGAGGTGCGCCTTTCTATAGAAAGAATCGGGGATGCCTACTCTGATTTCGACCCGAATAGTCAGTATTTTGCCCATGGGTCTACGATCTGGGACCTCAGCAGCGGCGAAGAAATCCTTAATTTGGGCGAGTACCGCTTTCGTGCCTATAGTCCGGATGGAACCCTCATCCAGGCGACGGACGAGGATGGCGGGCTTGTTTTTCTGGATGCAGCCACAGGGGAACCTCTGCGCACAATCCGACCAGAAGGTGAACTCTTAGCGATGGCTTTCAACGAGCAACATACCCTGCTGGCGATGATTACCGCTGAGGACATCCGCGACAGCACCATTGCACTGTGGGCGATCCCCAAAGGTTAAGTCAGTGCACGTTTGACCTCCCCTCACCCGCCGAAATCGAGGCAGTCGAGCAGCGACGCGATGTCGTCAATCACGTGATCGGGTTGGCTGGCGGCGATCGCTGGACCCGCGAAGCCGTAAGTGACGCCGACTGTCTGCGTCCCGGCATTTTTGCCCGCCTGGACATCGGCAAGGGTATCCCCCACCATCACCGCCTGCGCGGGAGTCACGCCCAGCTTTTCCAGCGCCATCCACAACGGCTGCGGGTCGGGCTTGTGGCGCGTCACATCCTCAGCGGAAATGATGACCTCGAAACAGGCGGCGATCCCGGCGCGTTCCAGGGTGCCGGTGGAGGTTCGGCGCGAGCGGGTGGTCGTTACCGCCAGCCGGATGCCCTTCCGCGCCAGCGTGTCGAGTGTCGACCGCACATGCGGGAAGGGCTGCGACAGGTGCAGATGCGTCTCCTGAAAGGCGCGGTGGGTCTCGCCCAACTGGTGCGAATCGAGCGCAGGCGCAAGCTGCTGGTAGATCGTTTCCAACGGCTTACCCATCAGGTTGGTAATGCTGGCCCTGGAAAGTGTGTGCAGCGCATGCGCCCGGAACGTGTGCTCGAATGCCTGATAGACAAATTCGTGCGTATCCAGCAGCGTGCCATCGACATCAAACAATACCGCTTTGATCATTGCAGTGCTCCCCTGTGGTGTGGCGCTCAGGCATTGGCGCTGGCGTTATTTCCCGGATTAAGATCGGCGTTGTGCATTGGAC
>JAIOHN010000395.1 GCA_019912985.1 Anaerolineae bacterium
GGCGTGCAGGTGGTGGCGTTTGTGCCGGTTGCTGGTCCCGTACCACCACCGATCATAGTCGTGACACCAGATGAAAGTGCTTCCTCAATCTGCTGCGGTGCGATGAAGTGAATATGGGCGTCAATCCCACCTGCGGTGACGATCATGCCCTCTGCCGCGATGACCTCAGTCGATGCTCCCACGACCATCCCTGGTGTGACCCCATCCATAATCCCAGGATTGCCAGCTTTACCGATACCGACGATACGTCCATCGCGAACGCCAATATCGGCTTTAACGATGCCCCAGTGGTCAATAATGAGCGCATTCGTCAAAACGAGATCCAGCGCGCCATCCGCACGCGTAACGCCTGGAGACTGCCCCATGCCATCACGCAGCGTCTTGCCACCACCAAATTTGGCTTCGTCGCCATAAGTGGTAAAGTCTTTTTCAACTTCGATGATTAAATTTGTATCCGCCAGACGCACCCGGTCGCCTACAGTAGGGCCGTAGAGATCGGCATATGTACGGCGTGAAATCGATAATGACACAGCCAACCTCGCTATTGATCTAATGAACCATTCGTCAAATTATTCAAGCCAAAAACCTCTCGCTGGCCTTTAAGTTCCGTCAGCTCCACACTTTTTTGATCACCGGGTTCAAAGCGAACCGTCACGCCAGAAGGAATATTGAGGCGCATACCATAAGCGGAGTCACGATCAAAGGACAACGCCTGATTAACCTCATAAAAGTGAAAGTGTGACCCCACCTGCACGGGTCGGTCCCCTGTGTTGGCGACCGTCAGTGTAATGGTTTTGCGACCAGCATTTGCAACAATATCATCTGATTCAAGAAAGTATTCACCAGGTATCATTTTTTCTCCCAAAGCGTGAATGATTAGCGAATCGGCTGGTGAATCGTGACCAGCTTGGTTCCATCTGGAAAAGTTCCCTCAACCTGAATCTCATGAACCATTTCAGGGATACCTTCCATCACGTCATCGCGGCTGAGGATGGTCGTGCCGTACTGCATCAACTCGGCGACGCTCTTTCCATCCCGGATGCCCTCCAAAACTTCTGTGGTGATTAAGGCAACCGTCTCAGGATAGTTGAGTTTAACCCCCCGTGCCTTGCGGTCACGAGCCACCATCGCAGCTACATAGACCAACAACTTATCCTTCTCGCGTGGTGTTAGATTCATACCCCTTCTCTCTCCCAGTTACTTACGCAGGCTGGCCGCAGGCAAGCCCATATAATCAATTCGGACATCGCGCCATAAACGGGTGAGCACTTCAGCAAGCGACGACCAGAATGGTGCTAACAAACGTACACAGATACCATTACGATAAAGTCTTGAAGCGCTGCCGAGCAGCGTAGGATGATTCGATAGCGCATCTGATTGCGCCTCACAAAATGCTGCCGCATCCAGATTAAAGCGATCCAGATCACCCAGCAGGAACCAGCTCGCCCAACAGCGGTACCCTTCCAGCACACCCACCTGATTCAAATCCTGTACCTGCGGCATCAGGTCCTGCATCTCATACAAAAGCAGCCCTTGCGCATCGCGCACGATCAGGCGGTTGATATAGCGGGTGAAGTTCAAGCATTCGCCAGAGGCCAGCCGACCGGGCATTACACTATCCTGGAACATCAAGAATGCGCCTGGGTGCAGAAAGATTTCAACATGCTGCTCGAAATAAGAACCCGCAAAAAGAATAGACGCGTCTGGCACATATTCCAGGATTGCGCCCGGCATAACCTCGATTTTGACCCGCTGCACAGCCCGGTCGCGGTCCATCCGATAGATTTTGGACGCCGCCAGGGTGGTCACCAGCGCATGCGCATTTTCCTCGACGGTCACCTCAATCTGGTAGCGATCCCCCTGCACCACCCCACCAGTCGGGCTAAGCATGTAAACTCGGGCGCAGCCAGCATCATCTGTGATCGCGCGCATCACTTGTAGCGGTGTGCGAAAGAAGCTGTGATGCATGACTGTTTGGTTACCGCGCCGCGCAAATCCCAAACGCAACTCGCCATGACGAGCTGCGTGATGTTTCAGTCCCGGTTGGTCAACAGAGGAAGTTGATAAATCTGGTGCATCAATCAGCATGTGTTACACCGATAGATGTTCCCGAATCACTGCCTCGCTCAACTCACTGGCTGCCCCCTCGGATACGATGGTGCCGCCCGACATGACGTAGCAGTAATCAGCAATACCCATCGCAAAATCCAGAAACTGCTCGATCAACAAGACCGAGATCCCACGGTCTGTACGCAAGCGGACGATGACCCGTTGAATTTCTTCAACAATGGATGGTTGAATCCCTTCTGTTGGCTCATCAAGCATCACCATCTGGGGATTGCTCACCAGCGCACGACCAATGGCTAACTGCTGCTGCTGACCACCACTGAGCGTCCCTGCAACCCGCCGCCGCATCTCCTTGAGCACGGGAAAAATCTCGTAAATCCCATCCACCGTATCCTGAATATGCTTCTGTGACGGCCTTTTTACAGACTCGAAGCCGATCAGCAAATTCTCGTACACGCTCATATGAGGGAAAATTCCGCGCCCCTGCGGCACATAACTGATGCCAGCGCGCGAACGCTTATGCGCCGGTTCTCTGGTAATATCCTGTCCTTCGTAATTGATACTGCCACCACGCGGTTGAAGCGTCCCCACGAGGGTCTTGATCAGGGTGGTTTTGCCCACGCCGTTGCGTCCCATCACGCATACAGCCTCGCCGCGCGGGATTTTGATGGTTATATCCTTAAGAATCTGACTTTCACCATAGTAGACTTGCAGGCCATTGGTGGTCAGCATAAAATCGCCGCCGCTTTGCATATTATGCTGCTTCCTTATTGTTGTGGCCCAGATAGACCCGAACCACTTCGGGATTGTTTTGTACCTGATTGACTGGCCCTTCACAAAGCACCTTGCCCATGTGCAGAACAGTCACCGTCGAGGCAAACTGACGGACAAACACCATATCATGTTCAATCAGCAGAATAGAACAGCGGTCCGAGATTTTATTCAGAAGTTCCCCTGTACGACTGCGCTCACTGCGAGACATACCCGCTACAGGTTCATCGAGCAGCAGCAGCTTCGGCTCTTGCACCAGCAGCATTCCGATCTCAAGCCACTGCTTCTGCCCATGAGAGAGGATAGCAGCAGGTTGGTTTCTCATTTCTGCCAGGCCGATCGTTTCGAGCATATCATCAACCATATCCTTTTTCTCAGCAGGCAGAGAGTTTACTAGCTGGTAATATTGCGTCCGAAAACCGATTGCCGTCTCCAAATTCTCATAGACGCTCAAACTCCCAAACACCGATGGTGTCTGGAATTTGCGCGCTACACCCTGACGAACCAGGCGATGTTCAGACCAGCGAGACACATCGTATCGATTATCAAACATCACCTTACCCTTGGACGCTTTGGTCTTGCCGGTAATGATGTCCAGCAACGTGGTTTTACCAGCGCCGTTTGGCCCAATCAAGAAGCGGAACTCACCGCGTTTTACTGAAAAATTCAAATCATCTAAAACTTTGAAACCATCAAAGCTGACTGTGACATCTTCTACTGCCAAAATGTGTTCAACGCCCATCGTCTTATCCCTTTGCTGATACACTTTCGATTTCTTCACTGGCGAAATCCAGTGGTGCTGGCTGTTGTGGCACGCGCCGCCAGCTTGTGAGTGATTTAAATGAACCGACAATCCCCTTAGGCATCACCAATACGACGATCACAAATAATGCGCCCATAATGATTTGCCAGAGGTCAGGGTTTACACTGCTGATGGTGCTCTTGCCACCATTCACCAGAATCGCGCCCAGGATCGCGCCAACTAATGACCCGCGACCACCAACCGCGACCCAGATGACGATCTCGATTGACGCCACAATATCGAGCTGCTGCGGGCTGATGATACCGACCTGCGGAACGAACAACGCTCCCGCAATACCAGCCACCCCCGCAGAAATGACAAACGCAATGGTCTTGAGGATGACAGGGTTATAACCCACAAAGCGCACGCGGTCCTCATCATCCCGCACGGCCACCAACAGACGTCCAAAACGCGACCGCACCAGCACACGCAGCACCAGAAAGACAATAGCCATCACAATGAAGGTGACGAGGTAAAGCGCTAACTGTGTACCAGGTTCTGCCAGGGTATAACCGAAAATAGTCTTGATCTCGGTGAGGCCATTTGTGCCATTAATATACTGCTGCTGACCGACGAGCAGCAGCGCTATGATTGCGGTAAAAGCCTGGGTGATGATCGAAAAATACACGCCTTGAATACGGCTGCGAAAGAGCATGAAGCCCAGTATTGCCGCAATGACCATTGGCACCAGCATAGCAAGAATGATGGCCGCCACAGGGGAATGGAAAGGTTCCCAGAACCAGGGAAGCTGAAACACGCCGTATAATCCCATAAACTCCGGGAGTCCCCCACCAGCGGCTTCAAGATTTAAATACATTCCGAAGCAGTAAGCACCCAGACCAAAGAAAAGCCCCTGCCCTAGACTCAACATGCCGGTGTAACCCCAGATTAAATCCAACCCGAGCGCGACAATGGCGTAAGTCAGGAATTTGCCCAACAAATTGATCTGAAAAGTTGATAGAGCTTGAGGCAGCACAACCAGAAACACGAACGCCACAACAAGATAAAATCCCCATTCGAGTGGTCGCTGCTGGCGCGGTGCTGACGTTGGTGATGTCATTTCGGCAGATTCTCCTTATTCAGGCTATGCACGGCTGCGTACACCCACAAGGCCTTGTGGCTTCCATTGTAAGAATATGATGATGAGCGCAAAGACAAGCACCTTACCCAGAGTGGCCGTGGTATAGAATTCGAAATAGGAATTGAACATGCCGATTACGAACGCTGCCAGAACAGCACCCGGTAAACTACCGACTCCTCCAAGAACAACAACCATGAAGGCATCGACAATATAGCCTGTACCCAACTGAGGGCCGATTTGCCCCAGCAATGTCAGGGCAGAGCCAGCAACACCTGCCAATCCCGACCCTAAGGCAAAGGTCAGGCCATCCACCAGTCGTGTCGAAATACCCATCGTGGCGGCGACTTCACGATTCTGCATCACCGCACGTGTACGACGCCCCTGCACCGTTCTGAATAGATACAAATAAACAGCGACCAGGCAGGCTATCGACAGGCCAATAATAAACAGGCGCTTATACGGCAAAAACAAGCCATCAGAGACCTGAAGCGCACCATTCAACCACTGCGGTGAAGTAACCGGTAAATTGCGCGAATCGTAACTGCGGGCGATTTGCTGAATGATGAGGCCGATGCCCCATGTCGCTAAAAGGGTATCAAGTGGGCGACCATAGAGATGCCGAATGACGAACTTTTCCAGTAGAAAACCGAAAAAACCGGCAACAAAGAAAGCAATGACAATGGAGAGCAGAAAGACGAGACCTTCTTTTGCGCCATCAGGACCGCGCAGTGCCTCTGCCAGAAATGTCTGACAGAAATATGTGGTGTATGCGCCTATCAGGATGAATTCGCCGTGAGCCATATTGATGACACGCATCAGGCCAAAAGAAAAAGCCAGCCCAAGCGCGACCAACAATAGAATGGAGCCAATGCTTATACCGTTGAAGGTGAGAAAAAGAAAGTTCTCCATATTATCCTATCTTGGATATACAGCGAGCAGTGCTCCCTGCCCAGGTGGACAACGGTCATCACCTGAGAGGGAGCAACACAACTCGTAATTCACAAAGTTGATGGTCTAGCCACTACTCTGGGCAGCCCTCCTCTGGCTTCGGCAGGTTGCCCGCCCATTCGTAAGTGCAGAGATAAGGATCTGGTTTCACAGGCTCGGCGGTTTCCCAGATCGTGTCGATCAATCCGTCGTCGCGAACCTGGCCGATACGCACCGTCTTGTACGTGTGCTGGTTGTCACCGTCAACGGTCACAAGCCCTTCAGGAGCATCAAACTCAATGCCCGCCGCTGCTTCGCGCACGGCATCTACGTCGGTGGACCCGGCAGCTTCAACTGCTGCGGCCCACAGGTACACACCAAAGTAACCGGCTTCCATCGGGTCACTCACGACCTGATCATCGCCATACAGTGCCTTATAGCTGGCAACGAAGGTTTCATTCTCTGGTGTCTCAACCGTCTGATAGTAGTTCCAGGCCACCAGATGGCCGACGATATTCTCGACGCCGATGCCAACGATCTCAGGTTCAGCGATACTCACAGACATAGTTTGCAGCGTGTCAGCAGTGTAGCCTGCATCGGTATACTGTTTAAAGAAGGCCACGTTGCTATCGCCATTGAGTGTATTAAAGATCACATCCGGGCTGGCTTCACGGATTTTCGCGATGATCGTGCTGAATTCTGTGCCACCAAGCGGGACATACTCTTCACCGACCACCTCGCCACCCAGCGCAGCGACCTGTTCTTTGATGATCGTGTTGGATGTACGCGGGAAAACATAGTCAGAGCCGAGCAGGAAGATGCTCTCATACCCCTCTGAAAGCAGATACTCCACTGCGGGAACAATCTGTTGGTTCGTGGTAGCACCGGTATAGAAGATATTGGGTGATTGTTCTAAGCCTTCATACTGAACGGGGTAGTAAAGCAGGCCATTATTTTCTTCAAATACAGGCAGTACAGCTTTACGGCTGGCACTTGTCCAGCAACCGAATACGACTGCCACATCATCTTCGAGCAGCAGCTTGCGCGCTTTCTCAGCAAAGGTTGGCCAGTCGCTGGCACCGTCTTCAACAATCGCTTCTAGAGGACGTCCCAGAACGCCACCATTTGCGTTGATTTCCTCAATTGCCATGAGCGTGGCATCTTTAACGGTGACCTCGCTAATGGACATCGTTCCACTTAGCGAATGCAGCACACCAACCTTGATTGGTTCAACATCATCTTGAGCAACGGCAACACCGAAGCTCATGAGAACGAACAAAAGTACGCCTACAAGACGTACTAAACTACGTAAACCTGAGCGATTTACTACCATGTTTCCTCCGTGTGTGAATTACTAGAAAGAATGAGTATTGATTCCACCACGACAAACATAGCGAGAACGGCACAAAGCCCAACACCAAAATTCTGTACGAAGTTTGAGAAGGATTATTTAGCGGGATATAACAAATGGAATACTAAAGAGTCGCAGGGTGCAGCAAATTCATGTGTAGTATCCATCAGTTTTACAATTAACCTGATA
>JAIOHN010000396.1 GCA_019912985.1 Anaerolineae bacterium
GCCTACAATCAAATACGTTGGCTTTGTAAACGTAGCATAAGGCAACCAAAGATGGTGTTACTACTGAAGGATTGAAATGAAAAGCGTGATAGATGTCACCAATCAGATGGGTATCACGATTGTTAGAACTGTACCTTCACCCTGAGTGCTGTGGATATTCACGTCACCATGATACAGATGCGCACGCTTGATCATGTTCTGCAAACCAAGGCCAATCTTCTGATTCATCACAGCTTCAAAGTCAAACCCATGACCATCATCTGCGACAGAGATTTCAAACATTGTCTGCTTTTGTCGGGCAGAGAGGGTGATGTTTTTCGCATTGGCATGTCGCACCGCGTTACTCACTGCTTCGTGAACGATCTGACAGATGGCTTCGAAAACAGGTTCGCTAAACGGTGGGTATTGGTTAGGAGCATCAATGACTACATTGGTTGACTCAGAGATACGCATCCGGCCAACCAATGACTGTAAGCAATTATGAATAGTCTGGCGATTGCTTGTTTTCAGATTGAGGATGTACCTACGAATATCTTCAATCACATCATTTAAATCGCCGATTGCATTCGTCAGGTTTTGCACATCGAGTGTTGGTGATGTGCGCATCAGATCCAGATGCATACCAATTGCGTAAAGGGATTGAATAATCCCATCGTGAAGCTCCATCCCAATACGCTCGCGCTCTTCCAAAAGCGTCAAACGTCGTTGCTGCTCCCCGAGTTCTGCGCCCGCAATGGCGAGTGCTGCATAACCGGCCATCGTTTCAATAAGCCACTGATCTTCCTCGGTGAAAGCCTTGCCATCCTGCCGGTCGGAGAGATACAACATGCCATATAGGCGACCACCAACTTGTACTGGCACGCCTAGAAAGCTTGTCATTGTCGGATGTCCCTTGCAAAAACCTGCAGATCGTGGATCCTCCCGCATATCTTCAAGGCGGATCGGCCTACGCTCATGCATGATCGCACCGAGCAAACCAATTCCTTCAGGAAGATGACCAATGCGCTCAAACTGCGCATGACTGATCCCGGCTACCTTGAAAAAACGCAATCCCCCATTACCATCTGGGATACCTAACGCGGCATAACGCGCACCCACAAGATCTTTTGAGACCTGCGCTATACGTTCAAGCACTTCCTCGAGATTCTCTCCCTCGGCCGCATACATAACCGAAGTCGTGATATCATTGAGGTTGTTTAGGATCATGTGTATGGGTGTCTCGGTATAATTGTCACTATTCATTTGATTCATTGGGACCTATAATTAACTTTGCTCTCGGAGTATTATAATCGCACTTTATAACATGGAACAGTTATGTCCAAAATCGTGCAAATCTTAATTGCAGATGATCACGCAGTGGTTCGTGCCGGACTGAAGGCACTCCTGGAGCGCCAGGGCAATTTCCGTGTCGTTGCAGAGGCAAGCACAGGCGAGGAAGCAATCGCCAAAGCACAGGAGTATCAACCCGAAGTCGCAATCCTCGATATACGCATGCCCGGTTTATCCGGCATTGAAGCATGCCGCCAAATTGTAGAGGCGGTGGATAACTGTCGTGTAATTATGCTCACCTCTTATGCTGAGGATGAACTCCTGTTTGCCGCTATTCAGGCAGGGGCATCTGGATATGTACTCAAGCGGATTGGTGATAACGAACTGGTACATGCTGTTGAGCGTGTGAGTCGTGGTGAAGGTATGCTTGATCCAGCCATGACTACCACGGTATTTGCAGAGATGCGAAAAGCGAACGAAGCCCAACACGCAGCCGCATTTGTCGATCTCACGCCGCAGGAGTTACAGGTTTTGGCCTTGGTCGCTGAAGGGATGACTAATCGCCAGATCGCAGTCAAGCTCTACCTCGGTGAAGGAACCGTACGCAATTACGTCAGTAGTGTGCTGGCAAAAATCGGCGTTTCAAACCGAGCTGAAGCCGCTGCGTACGCCGTAAAAAATAACATTCACGAGCTGGTTCCACCAACTCATAAAGA
>JAIOHN010000397.1 GCA_019912985.1 Anaerolineae bacterium
CCCCAGACCTGCTCAAGCAGGTCGCGCTGAGGGACGACACGGCCCGCATTCTCTAGCAAGACCGAGAGCAGCTTAAACTCGGTTGGGGTGAGGTGGATTTTGCGTCCTTCAACATGGACATGCCGACGGTGAAGGTCAATACTGAGATAACCGTCGTTATATCCCTGCTCGGTTTCACTGGCAGCAATTTGCGCACGCCGCAGCAGCGCCTGCACACGCGCTGCAAATTCATTTAACCGCACCGGCTTAATGAGATACTCATCAGCGCCAGCATTTAAGCC
Source organism: Anaerolineae bacterium (assembly GCA_019912985.1). Taxonomy (GTDB): domain Bacteria; phylum Chloroflexota; class Anaerolineae; order Aggregatilineales; family Phototrophicaceae; genus JAIOHN01. The sequence goes on from JAIOHN010000397.1 coordinate 282, forward strand.
CTGTATGATGTCTTCTTCCGTAATCGCTTGAGCGGAGAGCATGAGTATGGGGGTATCTGCAACCTCGCGAATGCGATTGCATAATGTCAGGCCATCCATTCCTCCTGGCATCACAATATCGAGGATCACGAGATCAGGCCGCTCGGCGTGAAAAGCCCGTAGTCCTTCAAGACCATCGCCGTGCAAAATCACGTCAAACCCTTCGCGATGGAGTTTTCGGCCCAACGCTTCACGGATTGCCTGCTCGTCGTCAACAATAAGCACTTTCATAAAAAATAGTGTAGCATTAGCTTGTTTTCAGGACAAGTAGTACATTAAGCGTCGGTTTTACGACCATCACTCTGGTGACGAATCGCTATAATTGAAATTGATAAGCGACTTACAAGGAACAGGAAGGAAATTTCCATGTTGAAACTGGATGGGAGATTGAGGCTATACGCACTCACCACCATCATGATTTTGACAGCCCTCATTGTTGGTGCGTGCAACCTATCCAGCGCGCCCGAAGAGCAGCTGGAATTGACTGATGTACCGACCAGTACCATTCTGCCGACCAGAACTCTCGTCGGCGATAGTAATGCGCCAACGCCGATCACGGTGACGGCCCTGGCGGTCACACCGACCACACAGCCACAATTGCCGGGGACCTCTGTAAGTTTTCCGCCGACTGTGATCCCCTTCCCGAGCAGCACCCCCCTGCCGATCAATATTCTGATCTACTCTCCGGTTCCGGGGAACATCGTGGCCGGGAACGTGCAGGTTTTGGGCGCAGCCACCCATCCCCAGTTTTTACAGTATCAACTTGAGTATGGCCCAGACCCAAACCCAGGGAATGCATGGTTTGCTGCAACGGGTATCAGTCAGGTGCCTGTGTTCAACGGCCAACTTGGCGTCTGGAACACCACAGTCATTACAGATGGTGTTTATCAACTCCGCCTGCGTGTGGTTTTGCGTGATGGCACCTCTCTAGTCACTGTCGTCAACCAGATACGGGTCCAGAACCGCGTACCCACACCTGTACCAACGAATACAACTATTCCACGCCCCATCGCAGCCTTCACCCAGGACCGCGTTTCAGGCCAGGCTCCGCTCGTGGTGCGTTTCTTTAATCAATCAAGCGGCAGCATCACCAGCTATAGCTGGGATTTTGGTGATGGCAGCAATAGTCCAGAAGTCAACCCAGCCCACACTTTCCGTACACCCGGTGTGTATACGGTTCGACTGCGTGTACGTGGTCCCGGTGGTGGTTCCAATGTTTCGCGCCAGATCTCGGTTCAGAGCGGTGCGCCACCAGTGGCCGGATTCGTACAGGACAAAACCAGTGGCCCATCACCGCTGACAATACAGTTTACAGATCGCTCAACTGGCAATATCACATCGCGTGAATGGAACTTCGGCGATGGGGAAACCAGCACACAACCGAATCCGTCGCATACATTCACCGCAGTAGGGACATATAACACGATTCTGACTGTGTATGGCCCAGGTGGTTCATCTTCAGTGCGCCGCCAGATTACGGTTGAAAACCCAACCATCCCTGAGCCAATTGCAGCCCTGGTTGCATCTCCAACTGAGGGGCAAGCACCGCTAACGGTGCAGTTTGACGCCTCTGATTCATCAGGCCAGATAGATGCCTATAACTGGGACTTTGGCGATGGCGAAACCGATCAGGGCCAGATCGTCGGCCATGTCTATACCCAGGAAGGCACCTACGAAGCTGAACTGGTCGTCGTGGGCCCAGGCGGGCAAAGCCGTCGCACCACAACGATTACTGTCACGCGCCCTCCTGACGCGCCAACCGCAGCTTTTACCAGCTCACCTGAATCCGGTACTATTCCGCTGACGGTGCAGTTCGATGCGACTACTTCATCGGGCGAAATCAACAGCTACAGTTGGGATTTTGGTGATGGCGAAACAGGCCAGGGAGCAACCGTTAGCCACGTCTATGATGAGGTGGGAACTTATACCGTAACGTTGATCGTCACAGGTCCCGGTGGTAATGCCACCGCAACAGCGGAGATCAGTGCCACTCCACCGATTGAGCCGCCCTCAGCAGCGTTTACCGCCTCACCAGAAGCTGGCCCTGCTCCACTTGAGGTCGAGTTTACAAACCAGAGCAGTGGTGATGGCCTGAGCTTTAGCTGGGACTTTGGGGATGGTGAAACCAGCCAAGAGATCGAGCCGATTCACACCTACGCGAATGCGGGCCAATATACGGTCACGCTGACTGTAAACGGCATATCAGATACCGATACAGCGCAAGGCACCATCACGGTAACAGAACCAGAAGCGCCGCCTGTCGCGAGTTTCAGCGCGATACCTGCCAGCGGCCCTGCCCCACTTGAAGTGCAGTTTGTCAACGAGACGCTCGGCGAAAATCTAAGTTTTAGCTGGGATTTCGGTGACAACAGCCCAACCAGTGCAGATCGTGACCCTGTACACACCTATGCAGACGCTGGAGATTACACAGTCGTTCTGACTGCAAAGGGCCTTGGCAGCGAATCCAATGCTGAAAATACGATCGTCGTCAGCGAAGAGGTGGTGATTGCCCCACCAACCGCGCAGTTTACAGCGTTACCATCAAGCGGTGAGGCTCCCCTGATCGTGCAGTTCAACGCCGTTGAGTCCGACAATATCACGGAATACCGTTGGGATTTCGGCGATCAGGTTGGGACAGGCAATGGACCTGCTGCCAGCTACACCTATCAAAACTCTGGCAACTACATCGTTACTTTGACTGTCTCAGGACCAGGTGGCACCAGTAATGCACAGTCTACAATCAGTGTGAGTGCTCCCCTGCCAGAGGCTCCTGTACCCAGTATCAGTGCAAACCCGACCAGTGGTGAAACGCCGTTGACTGTGCAGTTCGACGCGACTGGCTCGACTGGTCAAATCGACGCTTACGCCTGGGATTTTGGTGATCAGGTGGGCTTCGCCAACGGCGCGACCACCCAGTACACCTACCAGAATTCTGGCAACTACACGGTCATTCTGACCGTGACGGGCCCCGGTGGCACCAACACTGCGCAGATCACTATCGGCGCGAGTGCGCCGCCACCAGAAGCACCCACTGCCGCGATCAACGCCAATCCGACCAGTGGTGAAGCACCACTGACGGTGCAGTTCGACGCGACCGGTTCGACCGGGCAGATCGACACTTACGCCTGGGACTTCGGCGATCAGGTGGGCTTCGCCAATGGCGCAACCACTCAGTATACCTATCCAAACGCAGGCGACTACACTGTAACGCTGACGGTAACGGGTCCTGGAGGGACCAATACCGCCCAGACGACTATCAGCGCGAGCGCACCGCCACCAGAAGCACCCACTGCCGCGATCAGTGCAAACCCGACCAGTGGTGAAACGCCGTTGACGGTGCAGTTTGATGCGACCGGTTCGATCGGGCAGATCGACACTTACACCTGGGACTTCGGCGATCAGGTAGGGACAGGCAACGGTGCAACTACCGAATACACCTACCCGAACGCAGGCGACTACACCGTGACGCTGACCGTGACAGGACCTGGCGGCACCAACACTGCCCAGACGACCATCAGCGCGAGTGCGCCACCACCGGAGGCACCCACTGCCGCGATCAGCGCCAACCCGACCAACGGTGAGGCACCACTGACGGTACAGTTCGATGCGACCGGTTCGACCGGGCAGATCGACACTTACGCCTGGGACTTCGGTGATCAGGTGGGCTTCGCCAACGGCGCGACCACCCAGTACACCTATCCAAGCGCGGGCGACTACACCGTGACGCTGACCGTGACAGGACCTGGCGGCACCAACACTGCCCAGACGACCATCAGCGCGAGTGCGCCGCCACCGGAGGCACCCACTGCCGCGATCAGCGCCAACCCGACCAATGGTGAAGCACCATTGACGGTGCAGTTCGATGCGACCAGTTCGACCGGGCAGATCGACACCTACGCCTGGGACTTCGGTGATCAGGTGGGCTTCGCTAACGGCGCAACCACCGAATACACCTACCCGAGCGCAGGTGACTACACCGTGACCTTAACGGTGACGGGGCCGGGTGGTACTAATACCGCACAGACCGCCATCAGCGTAACGGCTGCACAGGAACCAGAGCCGCCGGATGACGGCATTGTCAGCCAGACACCTGTCATCCCTGACTTCTCACCGCAATCTGTGCGGGATGCACTGCGCAATCTTTATGTCAATGGCGTAAATCAAGGCAATCGTGCCAGCGTATTCGCCATCATCGGTGATGGTCAGGCCCTACAGCCAGGGTATTTATCGCCATTAGCCGATCCAAATGTGAATAATGATGGCAGCGGCTTGCAGGAAATCATCAACTGGTATCGAAATACGGATGTTGGTGATGGACGCACCAGCTTTGAGCGGCGCAGTGTAGCGGCTGGTCAGAATTGGCGTGCGCAAGACTTCCTGGATCCAGCTAACAGTGATGCCAGTTGCAATCCAGGCGAAACACCAATCGATTGTGAACTGCGCCTGATTCAACCTTCAGTTGCACTGGTCAGTTTGGGGGCAGCCGATATTGCCAATAACACCGATCCTGCGGCTTTCCGTGGACAGATGGAACAAATCCTTCAGGTTCTGGTGAACCATGGTGTGATCCCTGTGGTTTCGACAACACAGCCCAATCCTGGCAACCCGCAGCAGGCGAATGCCATCAACACGGCGATCATCGAGGCCGTCCACAATGTGGAAGCAGCGAATAACACCGCCATCCCGATCTATAATCAGTGGTTGGCCTTTACCAACCTGCCGAATAACGGTCTTGCGGAAGACAATGCTTCCCCGAGTATCGCACCAAGCGGCGCAGGAAACCTGGCTGATAGTCCAGCCAGCCGCTTCGGCATGAACGCTCGGAACCGTGACACAATGGTTATCCTGGATGAGCTGCGTAACTTCGTTTTCCCGGATGCCACACCCTAATATCAAATTTTGGGGGCACTGCAAGCAGTTGCCCCCACCCCTGTTTTAAGGAGCGGTATGCATTTGCTACGCCACTGGCTTCTTCTTGTCTGCACTGCGGCGCTGCTGTTAACTGCTTGTACGACTGAGAATGAGGAGCCATCCATTCTGGTGACGCTCATCGCGGATGGGCGCGAACTCACGCTGGAATATCAGGCCCCAGTCACGGTGGGCGAGGTCCTGCGCGATTGGGACATTGTGAAAGGTGAACTGGATCGCGTAGAGCCGCCGGAATTTACGCAGATCAGCAATGGGATGCGTATCACGGTGGTTCGCGTGGTCGAAGAGCGCGAGTGCGAAGAGGAAGTTATCGCCCATAAGCAGCGCATTGTCCAGAATGAGGGCCTGCAGGCAGGCGAGCGTGTGCTCAGCCAGGCCGGCCAGAATGGTGTCGAGGAAGTCTGCTATCGCGTGTCGATTGAAGATGGCGTCCGCCGTGATCGAGTGGAAGTCAGCCGGGTTGAACTGGTTGCCCCCCAGGATGAAGTCATTTTCGTGGGCGCAACCGGCGAACTGGACCCGGTACCGATCACTGGGACATTGGCTTATATCGGTAACAATAACGCCTGGGTAATGCGCGGCAGCAGTACAACCAAACGCGCTCTGACCTCGGCCAGCGATCTTGATCAGCGCGTTTTTAGCCTATCCGCAGATGGAAGACAACTCCTGTTTACGCGTCGCCCCGTTGATAACACCCGCGAAAATTTCTTGAACGAGCTGTGGTTTATCAACGATACCACCAGTGATAATGAACCGTTGCAGCTTGTGCCGGAAGATGTGCTTTCCGCACAATGGGTGCCTGGTAAAACGAATACGATCAGCTACTCAACAGGCGAGGCACGCCCTGTGACACCAGGATGGAGAGCTTTTAATGATCTCTGGATCATGCAGCTTGACCCATCATCCGGCAGTACGCTGGATATTGAAGAATTTTTAGAGCCCTCTACCGGCGGCCTGTATGGTTGGTGGGGAACTACCTATGAGTGGTCACCGCAGGGCGACGCGCTGGCCTGGGTGCAGGCCGATTCAATCGGATTGGTCAACCTAGAAAACGGTGATCTCGAATCAATCCTGAATTTTCCGCTGTTTAACCCACGTGCAGATTGGTCGTGGCGCGCGACGATTTCCTGGTCAGACGATGCTTCGCTCCTGCTGACCACTGTGCATGGCGCGCCAGTTGGTAATGAGCCGGCAGAATTTAGCCCGGTGTTCAATGTCGCTGTGACCGATCAGGAAGGTAATTTTACCGTCGATATTTTCGACAATGCCGGTATCTGGGCTGCGCCGCAGTTCTCACCGTTGTTTGATGTGCCGGGTACCGAGTTTAAGGCAGGCTATATCGCTTATCTGCAAGCACGAGATATTGCCAACAGTATCAACAGCCAGGCTGAGTATGACCTCATGGTGGCGGATCGCGATGGGAGTAACGCCCGCAGTGTTTTTCCGCCGGAGGGACAGCCAGGCTTGAACGCCCCCCAAGATCTGGCGTGGAGCCCGGATGCCCGGCAGGTCGCTTTTATCTATCAGGGGAATCTCTGGATCATTGATGTGGAGTCTGAGGTCGCACACCAGCTTACGCTGGACGGTGGCGCATCCAAACCGATCTGGACTCGATAGCCTATGCGTAAGTACATCATTTTCGCCTGCTCACTGGCGGCCCTGCTGGGCAGCTTGACCGCGGTCTTTGCCTCCATAGCCGAACGTGATTTTATGCTGCGTGGCTATGTAGACCCGGTGCAGGATAAGAACCTGCCTTTTCGCGTATCACGGCTTGGTGTTCAGGCCGAACTCACACAGTACACTTCAGAGGAACTCTCGCAGCAATTATCGCTGATGCAGCAGGCGCATATCACCTGGGTACGGCAGTTTTTCCGCTGGAATGAGATAGAACCGCAGCCCGGCCAGTATGATTGGGCGCAATGGGATCAGATTGTCGAGATGGTCGATCAGTTTCCTGACTTAAAGCTGATTGCCGTCCTCATGAATGCGCCAGAGTGGGCAAATAACCGCGCAAACCCGACAACACCACCTGATCAAGTACAGGATTTCGCAGGATTTGCTGGGCAGTTTGCAGCTCGTTATGGACAATCGATTGATCACTATCAGGTGTGGGATGAGCCAAATCTGACCGCAGTATGGGGTGATACACCACCTCGCCCTGCTGCCTATGTGGCCTTGCTGGAAGCTGCATACGCGGCGATCCACAACCAGGACGCGAATGCCACTGTAATCGCTGCTGCTCTGGCACCCACTACCGAGCATGGGCCTGACAACATCAGCGATGTCCAGTTCCTGGATGACCTCTACTTACTTGGCGCAGGGGCTTATCTGGATGCGGCAGCCGCCAAGCCCTACGGCTTTAATACATCGCCAGAAGATCGCACAGTCCGTGAGGATACACTCAACTTCTCGCGGGTAATCTTGCTGCGTGAGGTCATGATCAAATATGGCGATGGTCATAAAGCCCTATGGGCGAACAACTGGGGTTGGAACACATTGCCGGATGACTGGCAGGGAGCACCATCGATCTGGGGTACCGTGACAGCTGATGAACGTATTGCTTATACGCTGACGGCGCTGGAGAGAGTGAACCGTGAGTGGCCCTGGTTGGCTGGGATGACCTTGCATCAATGGCAGCCGGATGCTGCGCCCGACGACCCGCAATGGGGCTTCAGTCTCATTGACCAGAATGACGAGCCCACACCATTGTGGTCAGCGTTATCGCAGTATACACCATCCACTGCTGCCGAAAACGGCCTCTTTTTCGCGGCTAATCCCTATGCAGAATACAGTGGCGTCTGGTCATTTGGTGCTCTGGGTGCGGACATTGGTTGGGTTAACGACAGTCAGCTTCAGTTTCACTTCAAAGGGCGCGATCTTGCGCTGCTGCTGCGCGAAGATGACTACGTGGCCTATCTTTATCCTTCGGTGGATGGGCAGCAACCTAATGCTCTGCCCCAGGACGGAAACGGTCACGCTTATATCATTCTGACCAGCGATACACTCCGCCCAGAACTCAATCTTGTACCTGTCGCTACTGGCTTGGCAAACAGTGAGCATACGCTTCATATTGTGACCGATGAACTTGTGCCAGATGAAGTGATCGATCGATGGGCGATTGCCGGTTATGCCGTCGGTTCGGGTGACCTCGCCCTACCCTACAACCGGCAAATCATCATTGCCATCATGACTGCTGTCGTCGCTGGTATGGCGACATTGATTGCAGCCTGGCAAATCGACTGGCGGCAGGTTTTTCGACCTGTCGCCGGCCTCTGGCAGGGAATCGGGCAGACTGGGCAGTTGATCCTGAGCGCTGCCACATCGGTTGCTCTGATGATTGGGATGTTGCTCACCTGGAATGATTTCACACCAGCCCTTTTCCGGCGTGAGCCGGTGATCCTCATTGCAGCCATTGCCAGCGCCGGATTGATCTACATCCAACCGGGCCTTCTGCTGACAGTGATCGCGCTGTTGGTGCTGTTTATAATCATTTATCAACGTATTGACCTCGGTTTGGCCCTTGTGGTTTTCTGGGCACCGTTCTTCTTATTTCCTATCCAGCTTTATACCTTCGCCTTCCCAATGGCGGAAATTCTGATGCTTGTCACAACTGCCGCCTGGGCATTGCACACTGCCATGAATTATGGTCGCTCTCGCCAAAGTATGGTCAGTCAGTATTCGCCAGCCGTGCCTGCACTGAGTAAACTGACTGCGCTTGATCTGGGTGTACTGGCATGGGTAGTGCTGAGCATCATCAGCCTTCTTTGGATGACTTATCGCGCTGAGGCAGTGACCGATCTGCGTGTCATGACGATTGAACCAGCTTTGTTCTACCTCGTGATACGCACCACACCACTTGATAAAAAGTCGATTATCCGCCTGATTGACAGCCTGCTGTTGGCCGGACTGCTCGTGGCATTGATTGGCATATGGCTTTACTGGCAGGGTGATGTCATCACCGCTGAGGGTGGTGTGCGGCGGCTGGTGAGTGTTTATGGTTCGCCGAATAATGTTGGCCTGTTCCTGGGCCGATGTCTACCGTTTGCCCTCAGCTATCTGCTGATCAAAACGGACCGCTGGCGGCGGATAGCTGCTGGCTTCACCTTTGTCGTGATGGTGGGCGCAGTCGCACTGAGTCAGAGTGCTGGCGCGCTGTTCATCGGGGTGCCAGTGAGCCTTGCGGTTGTGCTGGTATTAGTCTATCGACAGCGCGCCCTTGGCTTTTTAGTGGCATTCGGCGGACTTGCAGCCATTGGCTTTGTGGTTGCGCTGCGTTCTGCGCGATTTGCCCGCCTGCTTGATTTCAGTAGTGGCACCAATTTCGCGCGTATCCGTGTCTGGCAAAGCGCGACCAACGTAATTCGTGATCATCCTTTGTTGGGGATTGGTCCTGACCAATTTCTATACGCTTTTCGTGGACGTTACATTTTGCCGGATGCCTGGAAAGAGCCCAATCTTTCTCATCCGCACAACATGATATTGGATTTTTGGGTGCGCATGGGAGTGTTTGGCGTTCTGGTATTTGTCTGGATTCAGGTCGCTTTCTGGCGTGTCATGCTTCGGGCATATCACCGCCTTCATGAAGTGGATGCGATACTTTACGCATTAGTTGTCGGGACGATGGGCAGTATGGCAAATATGCTCAGTCATGGTGTGGTTGACAACAGCATTTATGTTCATGATCTCGCATACGTGTTTGTTTTGCTTTTGGGATTGGCAATGGCGCTATCGAACACCAGAGCTATTGACGAAGCGGAGGAGATGATGGTGTAATGTTTTAAACTGGGAGGCGGAGCAGCGGCAATGAAAGCAAAAGTCAATAAAGTGACGGTGAGCATCGTTCAGGAGAATCTGATGAGCCAGTCTGTCACTGCGATTGTCAATGCGACGGATACCAATCTCGCCCTGTCCCCTGGCCTCGCCGAAAGAGGTGGTGCCGAACTTCGGAATCAATGCCGCGCAATGGGCTGGTGTGATGTCGGCGATGCAGTGATCACCGATGCGGGCAACCTCCCCTATGAAAAAATCATCCACGCAGTTGGCCCCCGCTGGGGAGAAGGCAGTGAACGTGCCAAGCTCGCCTTAGCGACACTGCGCACCCTGCAATTGACCGAGGCAAATAAGCTTAAATCGCTTGCGTTAACACCCATCTCCATTGGGGCATTCGGTTATCCTCTTGAAAATTGCGCCAAGACGATGCTTGCCCAAATCATTGATTTTACATTTGAAAAGCTTAAATATTTGCGTATTGTGATCATTTGCGTCGACAGCGATCTTGTTTACGATGCTTTTGCCAACGAGTTTCGAGAGCAGCTTGCCGAGCTTCGACAAAGCGGCGAAGGTGAAGTAAAAGTCTGATTTTCAATCAACTGTGGCTGTGGTAAACTTTGCGCCTATAATGCTGTGCTCAAAGGAGTATTGTCTTGCGCGTACTGATTACTGGTGGTGCCGGTTTTCTTGGCTCTCATCTTTGTGACCGTTTTCTGGCAGAGGGCCACAATGTTGTGGCTATGGATAATCTCGTCACCGGCAATGTCCGCAACATCGCGCATCTTGCAGGCAATCCAGATTTTCACTTCATCAAACATGATGTTACCAACTATATCTTCCTCGATGGCTCGATTGATGCAGTCTTACATTTTGCGTCACCAGCCAGCCCGATAGATTATCTCAAACTACCTATTCAAACACTCAAGGTCGGTTCGCTTGGCACCCATAACGCGCTTGGCTTAGCCCTTGCCAAGGGCGCACGCTTCCTGCTGGCATCCACATCCGAAATCTATGGTGACCCGCTGGAACATCCGCAAAAAGAGACTTATGTAGGGAATGTGGACGCCATTGGCCCGCGCGGTGTGTATGATGAAGCCAAACGCTTTGCCGAAGCCCTGACCATGGCCTATCACAACGCGCATAACGTTGATACCCGGATTGTGCGCATCTTCAACACCTATGGCCCACGTATGCGCCTTGAAGATGGCCGTGTGGTACCAAATTTCATCGCCCAGTCGCTGCGCGGTGAACCGCTCACGGTGTATGGGGATGGTTCGCAAACGCGCAGCTTTCAGTATGTGTCTGACCTTATTGATGGTCTCTACCGGCTGCTCATGTCTGATTACAACCAACCCGTCAATATCGGCAACCCACACGAGATGTCGATCCTCGAATTCGCCCAGGTCGTCAATGAGATTACTGGCAATCAGGCGGGGATTATTTACAAGGACGTCCGTATCAAAGGTGATCCACAAACACGCAAACCCGATATCACTCGTGCAAAAACAATCCTGGGTTGGGAACCGAAAGTCGAGCTTCGCGAGGGGCTGAAGCTCACGATTGATCATTTCCGACGCGTGCTGTGAATCTAACCCGCTCAAAACCCATTTCCCCACCCTTATCTGCTTTGCTCTGGGGCCTATTGGCAGGTGCTTTAGGCTTAATCGTCGCTTTACAACCCCCTGCTCTGGTGCTTGTGATCGGTATCGTAGGTGCAATTTTACTTGCTGCGATGATCACCCCGCTGGCTCCACTGGTTGCGCTGCTGATCCTGGCACCGATGCGGACACTGATTGCGACCGAAGCCGCCTTCCAACTGCCGCTCGACATCGGCCAGATCACACTGGTCCTTTTGCTTGGCTCGTGGCTGCTCTATCACGTCGTTCGGCATGGCACGCTGCCAGCCTTACACTGGTCGCCGGTCTATATCCCGCTGCTGATTTTCGTGGCGTTTATTGGATTGACTGGATTTAAGGCCGCTTCCCTCTCCAACTGGCTCAACGAATGGCTGAAATGGATTCAGATCGTAGTTCTGGTTGCTTTTGCACTTGATATGGCCCGGCGGGAGCGCTGGCAGTGGTTATTGTTTGGGTTGATATTGGCAGGGCTCGGTAACGCGATCATTGGCTTGTACGAGTTTCTAGGTGGCAGTGGTGCAGATCACCTGCTTATTAACGACCGCTTCTTTCGTGCTTTTGGCACGTTCGGCCAGCCGAACCCATTTGCCGGATTTATGGGATTGATCGCTCCCCTGGCGCTTGCTGCCACAATCGGTTACGCGCTGCGTTTCTGGCACTACCGCGCCAACCGCGCCAGCTTATATTGGGGTGCTTTTTACGGTATTGCCAGCGCATTTATTGTTCTTGGAATCGGCATCTCCTGGAGCCGGGGCGCGTGGTTAGGTTTTGCTGCTGCGCTCACAGTGATGATTTTTGCCATGCCTCGAAAGACGTGGCAAGGCGTGCTTCTTATGTTGGCTGCTGTGTTAGGTGTAGGAACATTGTGGCTCAGCGGACTGCTCCCACAGTCGATCGTCGCACGCATCAGCAGTTCAACCGAGGAATTCTTCGCCTTCGAGGATGTTCGAGGGGTCGATATTACACCAGAAAACTACGCAGTAGTGGAACGCCTTTCGCATTGGCAGGCTGCCCTCAATATGACCCGGAGTTCACCCTGGTTGGGTGTAGGTATGGGCAATTATGAGGTGGTTTATCCTCAATTTCGCCTGCTCAACTGGGATGAGCCGTTGGGCCATGCGCACAATTACTATCTGAATATGATGGCTGAAGGCGGTTTGCTGGGGCTTTTAGTTTATGGAAAGGTGTGGATCAGCATACTATTCATGAGTTGGCAGGTACGCAGACACCCAGATGTGCTCAGCCGTTTGATCGGCATTGGGTTGCTCGGCACATGGACTTATCTCTCAGTCCACAGCTTTTTTGATAATCTCTATGTCAATAACCTCTTTTTACATATGGGGGTTATGATCGGCATACTTGCTGTCTTGCATAGGCAGACGAGTCATTTTGTGAATTCGAGGTTATTGTGAGTCAGAGACAAGCTTTTCTGGAACGCGCAGGTCGTAATCCGCTGGATGCCTTGATACTGGCAGTTGCAAACCGCTTCGGTGAGAAATCAAAAGAAGTGGAGCGCTTTCTCAAGTTCGCCTTTGTCGGGGTGATCGGCGCGGTCGTTGATTTTGGCACACTTATTCTGGTGCAGGCGACTATTCTCCCGCCAGTAGATGGCTTACACGTTGCTCTGGCGACATCCATTGCGTTTTCAGCAGCGATTGTCAACAATTTCTTTTGGAATCGTATCTGGACTTATCCCGACTCGCGATCAAGTTCTGTACGAAAACAGCTTGTCCAGTTCACACTGATCAGTCTTGTAAGCTGGTTGGGACGTACTATCTGGATTAGCCTGGCTTATTTGCCGTTGGGTGAATTCTTCATGCCACTCCTGCTCCCCGAAATCCGGTGGTTGCGACCTGGTTATGTACCTTCGGCTACGGCAGAAGGAAAGCTTGGGACCATTATCGCGATGGTGATTGGGATCGTGGTGGTGATGTTCTGGAATTTCTTTGCCAACCGTTACTGGACTTACAACGACGTAGATTAATGTGTCCAAAATCGCAATAGATTATACGCCAGCCTATGAGCAAGGCGGCGGCATTGGCCGCTATGTTCGCGAGTTAGTCGATGCTCTGGCCCGAATCGACTCGGAGACCGATTACCGGCTGTTCGTTGCAGGTGCGCAGTCAAAGTCATTGCCCCCATTACCGGGTCACAATTTCATATGGCGGCCTACTCATCTCTCCCCACGATGGTTAACACGTCTATGGCACCGGGCGCGCTTGCCTCTGCCCATAGAGACTTTTACTGGCTCAATTGATCTTTATCATGCGACCGACTTTGTCCTGCCGCCTGTCCGCAACCATACACGGACGTTGCTCACCGTTCACGATCTTTCGTTTGTCCGCGTGCCAGAGGCAGCCAGCCCACGCCTGAAGGCCTATCTCGACCAATGGGTGCCTGTTTCGGCGCACCGTGCCGATCATATCCTGGCTGACTCAACAGCGACCAGAGAGGATTTGATCGAGCTTTACAACGTGCCATCCGAAAAAATCACCGTCTTGCTGAGTGGTGTAGATCAACGCTTCAAACCAGCAGCTGAGACCGAGAAGCAGTTGGTGCGTGAAAAGTATAAACTTGATCATTGGCAGTTCATTTTCTCAATCGGCACGATCCAGCCCCGCAAGAATTACGCGCGCCTGATCTACGCCCTAAAACAGCTCCGCCATGCAGGATTGGACTTACATCTGGTTATTGCCGGGGGCAAAGGCTGGCTTGAAGACCCGATTTACAAAGCGATCCGTGAAACCGATATGGATGCATTTGTACATTTCATTGGATTTGCGGAGGAAAAAGATTTAAATGGGCTTTATAGCGCTGCCAGTTGCTTCGCGTTCCCTTCCCTGTATGAAGGTTTTGGTCTGCCCATACTGGAATCCATGCGCTGTGGCACGCCAGTAGTAACCTCGAATGTATCATCATTGCCCGAAGTTGCTGGTGACGCCGCACTGGCCGTAAACCCATATGATGTAGAGGCGATTGCAGCAGCAATCAATCAATGCGTGAGCGACAGTACAATCCGCACTCAGTTGGTTGAGCGTGGTTATATTCAGGCAGAGAACTTTACATGGGAAAGATCTGCACGGCAGCTTGTGCGAATTTACGAATCACTTCTCAATTAAAAAGTACTTCAGGTATATATAAAGATTGTAAAGCTGCTGTTATAATAGAAATACATGTGAAGACTGTATATGTTTGAGGAGATTGGATCATGTCTAACACGGACAAAAAGATTTTCATTGATCCAAACAAACCATTTTTCATTTATGACACGGCTGGCGATTGGCACGCTACCCTGTTAAGCGGTTGCTTGTGGGATGCGCGTGGCGATTACATCGGTTTTGTGCGTGGCGAAAACTATGATGTGTACACCGCTTTCGGTCAGTGGATCGGAAACCTGTCGCATGATGGTCGCATTATTCGCAAGCGGATTCCTCCACGCCAGCCGCTTCTCAAAATTCGTCGTCTGCGTCCGCCCAAGCCTTCTAATCTGCCACCGCGCGCCCCACTGCCCCCAATGGTCGCCGACCTCGGCCATCATCTGATTGATGTATTGGACTGGGACCCGGATGTCTTTAAGACTGTTCCTGATCAGAAATCAGATCTGGGAAACTAAATGAGTCAGGCTGTTAAACGGATTGCCGATTCAAAATTCACGCTCAGCGCGTTGATGGGACCGCAAGACGCCAATTCACATGGAAATGTCCATGGTGGCATCATCATGAAAATGGCGGATGAGGCAGGCGCGTTAGTTGCCATGCGCCATGCCAATGCCCCGGTTGTGACGGTTGCGGTTGATTCGATGACCTTTCTTGAGCCGATCTACGTTGGCAGTCTTGTCTTGTGTCACGCCGAGTTGACTTATGTCGGTCGCACATCTATGGAAGTCTGTGTGAAGGTCGTAGCCGAGAATCCGCTAACCGGCGCATCGCGAAATACCAACCAGGCCTATCTGGTATATGTAGCGATTGATCCTGAAGGCAATCCGACCCCTGTTCCGGAGCTGGTTTATGAAACGCCAGAAGAAGAACTAGGCGCTGCTGAAGCGCAGGAACGTCAGAATTATCGCAAACATCAGAAAAGCAAAAGCAGTCTGACGCATGAACGACCCACTATCCAATCTGAGTGACGAATCCTATCTGCTCAGGATGCTGAGCAGGGTCGGGGCGCGCCGGGTACTCTCTGAAGAAGAAACAGATCTCGGGCTGGCGGAACACCGCCCCTTCCCTTTCCTGGCGATCGTCGGTCAGTATGAGATGCGCATTGCCCTGATGCTAGCGGTAATTAACCCCGCAATCGGTGGCGTATTGCTAATTGGACCGCGCGGCACGGGTAAGACCACTGCCGTGCGCAGTCTCACCGGGATTCTTCCAGAAGTCGAAGTCAGCGATTGTGATGAAGGTGTACTCCCACCTGATCTCGACAACGAAAACGCCCGCCTGCTTTATCCCGATTGCTACGAGAAATTCCACGCCGGAAAGCCAATTTCACATTATGAGAACGTCAAACTGGTAGAACTGCCGCTGAATGCCCGTTTAGACGATGTGGTGGGCGGGATTAATGAGCGCATTGCGGTTCAGCAGCAGCGTGTAAGTGTCGAGCGTGGTATCCTGGCCCGCGCCGATAATAACCTCCTCTATATTGATGAAGTCAATTTGCTGGATGACCAGATTGTCGACGCGATTCTTGATGCGGCAGCTCAGGGGAGCTACACAGTGCGGCGCGGTGCCATGTCAGGCACCTATCGCTCCCGCTTTGTGCTGATCGGCTCGATGAACCCTGAAGAAGGACGCCTGCGCCCGCAAATTCTTGATCGATTTGGATTGCGCGTCAATGTGCGGGGCTTGATGAATCGTGAGGAACGCCTCGAAGTTTACCAGCGTGTAAAGACTTACCGGCGTAATCCCGCGCTCTTTATTCGCCAATGGGAGGAAGCCACCACCGAAACGCGTGAGGACATTATCCTGGCCCGCGAGTTGTTAAATCAAACCACCATTAGCGACGAGGCCATGGAAATCGGCCTGACCCTGGTGCAGGAGTTGGAAATCGACTCGCACCGCGCCGAATACACCATGTTCGAGGCTGCACGTGCGCATGCGGCCGCGGATGGTCGGGATAAAGCGGAAGCTGCGGACATCCGCGCAGTCGCGCCAATGGCGTTGCGCCAGCGACAAAGCCCGTTTATGGTCAACTTTTTTGAAAGCCAACGTGAGGAAGACGATCAAATTCGCACTCGCATTGATCAATTAATCACCCTATGAGAAGACAATTTTATATCTTGTTCTTTGCCGCGCTGGCCTTAATGGCTTACCTCCTACCCTGGGTAGTGAATCCATCCACAGCGCTCACATTAAGCGCTTATGATCTCGCGGAATGGTTAAGTTTGCACCCAGCATCAAGGAGGTCCGTGATGCTGCCACCACTGCTGCTGCGCTTGCCTCTGGTTTTCATTGTGCTTCTGGTTGTTTTTAATACAGGTATCCCCCGGTGGTTGCGCGCGATTATCGCAGGCATCGGCGTGATCGCCCTGCTTCCTCCATTTGAATTTCTGTCGAGTTTAAGTGATCCCAACTACCAGCAGCAGTTTGCACTGGCAGTCATCACATTTGTATTTGGGGCCATTGGGCTTACTGATCGACTCCGTTCTGGAGTCGCGTTAGTTGTCCTGCTAATTGGATTAGTTGGCGTCAGTCTATGGGGGAATATCAGTGCCTACAACATGATGGTGGCCTACCGCTTGCCAGTACAGTATGGACTGGGCGGCGTGCTGCTGACTGTGTTTGGCTTGGTTCACCTGCTGTGGATAGCAAAACGAGGCAGCTACACAGTGCGTGAGTTGCCTCGTATTATCGTCCTGTAGAATTGCGCAGGTCGCTGCTATTTCATCTGGTTATCGATGTAATCAACAGCCTGACCGACTGTGGTGATCGATTGAGCGTCTTCATCCGTGATTTCACCACCGAACTCCTCTTCGAATGCCATGATGAGTTCCACCAGGTCAAGCGAATCAGCTTCCAGGTCTTCACGGAAACGTGCTTCGGGAACAACACGGTCCTCGTCAACACCCAGCAGTTCAATCACGATGTTCTTCACACGCTCTTCAGTTGATGCCATTTGGTTATACCTCCCAGTATGTGTGTGGGGTTTGAAATTTCGTTGGTCGTAATAAACAACCAATTATACTGATTATGGTGGGGCTTGCCAGTGCGTAGTTGACACTTGCCAAGCAGATCAGGTAGGATTACCCACACCACAAAAAGGAACACCAATAGATGACCAAAGTCACGGATAAAGCCTCAGTCACGGAAAGTCGCAAGGTCGATCATATCCGCATCAACCTTGATAAGGATGTGCAATTCCCACGGCTTACCACCGGCCTGGAGCATTATCGTTTTACGCATCAGGCACTGCCTGAACTCAGCCTTGATGAAATCGACGCACGTGTCGAATTGTTTGGCAAAACATTGGCAGCCCCTATTCTAATTTCGTCTATGACTGGTGGCACCGAGATGGCCTCGCGCATTAATGCCAATCTTGCGGTCGCTGCTCAGGAGCACGGAATTGCAATGGGATTAGGCTCACAGCGAGCTGCGATCGAAGATAGTGCATTAGCCGACACTTATCGCGTTCGTGATCTTGCACCAGATATTTTGCTGTTTGCGAATGTCGGTGCGGTACAGTTGAACTATGGTTACGGCCCTGCTCAATGCCAGAGAGCAGTGGATATGGTCGAAGCGGATGCCCTGATATTGCACTTCAATGTCCTTCAGGAAGCAGTGCAGCCAGAGGGCGATGTCAATTTCGCTGGTCTGCTCAAAAAAGTTGAATCCGTGTGCAAGAGTGTTTCTGTGCCGGTGATTGCGAAGGAAGTTGGGTGGGGATTTTCGGAGCAGAATGCACGCGCACTGGCAAGCGCTGGGGTCGCAGCCATTGATGTCGCTGGTGCTGGCGGTACCTCATGGAGTGAAGTGGAATATCATCGTGCGCCAACCGCTTTTCACGCTCGTGTAGCTGCGAGCTTCGCTGATTGGGGAATCCCAACTGCCGATGCCATTCTTTATGCGGTTCGTGGTGCGCCGGATTTGAAGGTAATCGCCAGCGGTGGTTTGCGCGATGGGATAGACATCGCCAAGTGTATTGCGCTTGGATCGGTGATGGGTGGCATGGCAGGTCCGTTCTTAAAAGCCGCGGACCAATCTATCGAGGCAGTTGACCAACTCATTCGTGAAATAAAAGCACAACTTCGGATTGCAATGTTGTGCAGCAGTGCGCGAAATATTGCTGATTTACAGAACACACCTCTGTTGAAAGTGTAGGTAGCCCCGTGTTTGAACAACTGATACAGCGCTATGGCGCGGACGTGGATGCAATGATGCGTACAGTGGTTGAACGTCTGCCACAGGATGCGCCTGGCTTTGCGGTGATGGCGCGTTACCCCTTAGGTTGGGTTGATGAGCATGATCAGCCTTATCAGCGCCAAACAGGGAAGCGTATTCGTCCGCTGTTTCTGCTTCTTTGCAACGAAGCTGCGGGTGGGGATTGGCATCGAGCACTGCCTGCGGCGGCGGCGGTTGAGCTACTGCATAATTTTTCGCTGGTGCATGATGATATTCAAGATGACAGTCCTATTCGACATGGTCGCCCCACAGTTTGGAAAATATGGGGAGTAGCAAACGCCATCAATGCCGGAGATGCGCTGTTTAGTCTTGCATATGCTGCGCTGGAGAGTCTCTCCTCCCAAGTTGACTCTGAAACCGTGATCAAAGTCTGGCGTGTTTTTAATCAGACCAATCTTATGCTGACTAAGGGCCAGCATCTCGACATGCGTTTCGAACATCAGGACAAAGTCGCAATCGCAGATTACATCACGATGATCACTGGTAAATCGGCAGCCCTGCTCTCCGCTTGTGCACAGATGGGCGCACTGATCGCGACTGGGGATGATCGACTTGCAGAGCGTTATGGTGAATTTGCCTTAAACCTCGGCATCGCCTTCCAGATTCACGATGATATTCTTGGTATCTGGGGGGATCCGGATGTCACGGGCAAATCTGTTGCGACGGATATTATTTCGCGCAAAAAATCATTGCCCGTACTGTATGGCCTGGAGAACAGCCAGCGACTGCACAAAATCTACCAGCAGGAAACTCTGGAAGATGCGGATGTGACGGAAGCTGTTCAGATTCTGGATACCGTTGGGGCACGAGATTACACGCGAGAGATGGAAACAGAATATTACGAACGCGCACTCGCGAAATTGGCAGAGGCAAATCCGCAGGGGAACATCGCAGAGTCGATGCAGAGTTTTGTGACAACACTTTTCCAGCGTGTCTACTAAACCAGCTCTCGGAAGATAAGGTTGCTGAGTAAGCGTCCCTTGTCGGTAATGCGTACCGCTTCCTCGTCTACTGTGAGTAAACCACTGGCCTGATATTTGCTGATTGTATCTTGATGCAGGTTTACGAAATCCTCATCAAACCGCTGGATGAAGGTATCGCGCTGAATACCCTCTTTAGTAAGACGCAGACCCATAATCAATGTTTCGGCGATCTCAGTTGTGCGATCAACCACTACTGCATCGCGTGTTGCGGGTGTATAAGGGAATTCGTACGTCTCAGTGACATTGGTTAGCAAGTCGATATATTTTTTAGGTGTGAGCACACTCGCATAACGTACACCACCGGCAAATCCGTGCGCCCCTGGACCTACTCCGATATAAGGTAAGTTGCGCCAGTATTGAATATTATGACGGCATTCATATCCTGGCTTGGCCCAGTTGCTGATTTCGTACTGCCCATAACCGTGAGCAGCCAACAGGTCAGACGCGAGATCGTACATATCGGCGGCCAGATCGTCATCAGGCGTGGGTAGTCTGCCGCTATCCACCCACTCTTTGAGCGGTGTGCCCTCTTCCAACCCCAGCGCATAAAGCGATACATGGTCGGGCTTGAGTGCCAGCATTTGCTGAAGGCTCCATTGCCAATCCGATAGCGACTGGTGTGGGATGCCGTAAATGAGATCGAGATTCAGACTTTTAAAGCCCGCCCGCCGGGCAGCCGATACCGCGTGCGCCATGCCGTCATTATCGTGGCGACGGGCAAACAACTTCAACTCATGTGCATTCGCTGACTGCATTCCCAGGCTGATGCGATTAACACCCGTCGCACGAACCGCATGAAGATATTCAAATGTGATGTCGTTGGGATTGGCTTCAATCGAGATTTCGGCATCCGGTGTCAATGAGTAGGATTGACGTATGGTGTCAATGATCTTGTTTAGCTGTTCCGGTGTGAGGAGACTGGGGGTGCCGCCGCCAAAAAAGATGGTGTGGACGCGCGAATATGGATTCCATTTACCGACTATGCGAAGCTCGGAAATTAGAGCATCAACAAAAGGAGCGATCAAGGATTCTTGCTTCGTATAGGTATTAAACGCACAGTAAGTGCATTTGGAGCGGCAAAATGGAATATGCAAATAGATTGATAAAGGTAGGCTCATGATAGAATGGGGATAGCAGGACGGGATATAACGTTAATTGCAGTATTGTCGCAGGTTAAATATAATAATTCAAGACATCTTCCCGATTATTTTTCAGTCATTATCAAGTACAAAGGCTTCACCATGCCCGAAACCACACAATTCGCTGGAATGGATACAGGCAACGTTAATGGCAGTTCGCTACAAGCGAATACGGTTTTGTTGGCGCGTTACAAAATCCTTGGGGTTCTCGGTGGTGGCGGACAGGGGTCTGTTTATCAAGCACGTGATCTTAATTTCCCTGATGTCCGCAAGCTGGTTGCAGTCAAAGAAATGCTCAACCCGGCAACCGATCCAAATCTGCGCGCTTCAACTCTGAAGACTTTTCAGCGTGAAGCAAATATCTTGGCGACACTCAGTCACCCAGCTATACCCAAGATTTTTGACTTCTTCGATCAAAATGACCGTGCTTATCTGGTTATGGAATACATCCACGGCAGCGATCTTGAGTTGATCTTATCCAAAACCAAAGAGCTGCCGATTGATAAAGTCATCGAATGGGCGATTGATCTATGTGATGTGCTGGATTATTTGCACAACAACAAGCCCGAACCAATCATCTTCCGCGACATGAAACCTTCGAATGTCATGATCGACAGCCTGGGCAAAGTCCGGCTAATCGACTTTGGTATCGCCAAAGCATTCATTCCCAATGTCAAAAATACCATGATCGGCACAGAGGGTTATTCCGCGCCTGAGCAGTACAAGGGGAATGTTTCCCCGCTGAGCGATATTTACAGCCTGGGAGCGACTTTGCATCATGTACTGACGCGCCGTGACCCTCGCCTGGAGCCACCGTTCAGCTTTTCCGAGCGACCCATAGGAGACTTTAATCCCAAAGCGCCGCCGGAGTTGGTGGAAATTGTCGAGCGAGCGGTTGATTTTGAATCAAGCAATCGCTATCAAAGCTGCGGGGAAATGAAAGCAGCATTGGAG
>JAIOHN010000398.1 GCA_019912985.1 Anaerolineae bacterium
GGACCAGCGCTGATTCCATTGTTGGAGAGCATCGTGACCAAACAGAGTATACCTTCGCAGTTAAGGGAATATGCTCAGAAGCTTGTGGATGCACTTCAAGGGGACAGCCAACCTTTACCTCGCCAGCACGCCACCGAGGTAGGCGTGTTGATTGAACAGCTCACGCCACGCGAAATGGAAGTTCTGCAGCTCATTGCCATCGGTGATTCTAATCAGACGATTGCCGACAAGCTTGTGATCACCGTCCGCACAGTCAAGAAACACATCACCAATATCCTCGGCAAGCTCGATGTCCGCAACCGCACTCAGGCGGTAGCACGTGCGCACGAACTCGGCCTGATTACCTCAGACTAAACCTTCTCCAATTCCCAACCAAATCAATACTGTCAAAAGTGTACCAAGGTACACCTCGCTTTTGCGGATATTGCCTCAAAAAGTCGACTTTGGTACACGGACAGATCGTGCCTGCTGTCATATTCTAAGGTTACATCAACACAAGGAGAACCACATGAATACCAGCACATCAAAAATCGTAATTTTCGGACTACCGCTTATCGTGACGCTGATTTCCGGCGTGATCCTGAGCAACTCAGGAAAGCCGCTCAATTCGGCGATCTTCACGGTCCATAAACTGATCGCCGTAGGCACAGTTATCCTGATCGGCGCAAATGTCTACAAGCTGTTCAAAGCTGTGGATATTCAAATCGCATATCTCGCCACCTTTGGCACAACCGGGCTTTTCTTCGTCGCCTTAATCATCTCGGGAGCACTGCTCAGCCTCGTGGATGGCGAGTTGCTCAATCTGGGTGAAACCACACTTCAAGCCGTCTTGAGAATCCACCAGATTGTGCCGCTGTTAGCGCTGGCTGCTTCCGCACTGAGCATTTATCTGCTGGTCAGCAGCGAATCGTAAAGTCACAGAGGAGCAATGCGATGAAGTACAAGAGCATAGTTGCCACTCGTAGAGGATCAACGGATGTGCTTCAGGTGACGGAGAAAGACCTACGTTCGCCAGAAGCCGGAGAAGTGCGAATCAAAGTTCTTGCTTCGAGCGTGACACAGGATGACATCGGTCACCGCAAAGGCAACAGGCCATTTCCGCCTAAAACACCCTTTGTGCCAGGTTATGCGATTGTGGGTGTCGTGAATGCAGTGGGTGAAGACGTCATCGGGTTCAATACCGGTGATCATGTCGCTGCGCTGACAGTGATCGGTGGTTACGCAGAGTATATCTACCTCAGCACAGAGCAACTTGTACAGGTGCCGCTAGACCTGGAGCCATCAGCAGCCGTCACGCTGATTCTGAATTACGTCGTGGCCTATCAGATACTGCACAGCTATGCAAAAGTCCAGCCAGGAGATAAGGTGCTGATCATTGGTGCAAGCGGAGGGGTTGGAAGCGCCTTTCTACAGCTTGGCAAGCTGGCTGGCCTCACAATGTACGGACTCGCAGCTAAAAACAAACATCACCTGTTGACCGAAATGGGAGCAACACCCATAGATTATCGTACACAGGATTTTGTGACGGTGCTCCACGAATTAGAACCAGAAGGTATCGATTACGTGTTTAACGGCATGGGGGAAGAATATTTCGAACGTGGGCTGACCGTACTGAGGCGAGGTGGCACACTGGTACACTATGGAGCCCCGCAGAGTTTTGGATGTTTTCTACTGCTTCTGGTCAAGTTCCTGCTCTACACGATTCTGCCAAATGGCAAAAGCATTCTTGGCTATGGAACGCATCGGATAGGACTGGACCAACTTAAAGAGGATTGGGCAGTGCTGTTCAACCTTCTGGCAGAGGGTCAGATCAAGCCCAAGATCGCGGCAACATTTCCGCTTCTGGAAGCAGCCAGCGCCAATGATTTACTGGAAGGCGGCGGCGTAATCGGTAATATCGTTTTGTTGCCATCAGAGCCACAGTAATCGCCTATCTGGGGGCGACTTATCGCGGAGAGTATCTTCGGTCGCCCCCCATCAAACGATGTCCATTCCAGGATCTTACGATGATGGATAAGTCACACTACTACAAGATTTGCATCGAAGGGCATCTCACAAGCCGTTGGTCCGATTGGTTTGAGGGGCTGACAATTGATAATGACGCCAGCGGCGTGACAACCCTGAGCGGGGCGTTCATTGACCAGGCTGCGCTCTTTGGCACTCTCGCCAAAATTCACGCTCTGAATTTGATATTGATTTCTGTAAGCCGGTTAAGCTGAAAACCACTCTCTTGCAGCCGATCAGTGAGAGAAATATGCTGCTCGTTTGAGTAGCAAATTTCTGAGGGACTTGTGAGAGAACAAACAAGATTATAGAATTTACACATTTGATTCCTGAGTTATGGTAGGATAGATATTACAGAGTTAGCCCCAATCCCTTGGATATATTTTTGCTTAGTTTTTGATTAACCGTGCGGTTTAGTCTCTACAAGGGAATTGATATGCAACGCACAAAAGTCATCTTCTGGATCATCATATTAGCCACTATACTTTCGCCAACCCTGGGCAGCGCGCAGGACGCAACTGGGTTGAGTGTAGTTCAAACTGTGGCCTTAGATCTGGCAAGCGAAAACTGTAACCAACTAAGCCGCAATCAAGCCTGTTACGGTCATGACCTGCTTTCCGCAGATCCTCAGCCTGGCACCAACCCTTTTAGCTTCAAATCTGAAGGGGATATTGAAGACCTGGAGAAAATAAAATCGCTTCGGCTCGATGGGCTGGATCTTGAGACCGGAACCTGGGGCATAGCCCTTCTCCATCTGCGAGCGAATTTACCAGCGGAACGATCAGGAAATGTCACACTGATTGCATTTGGTGATGTGGAACTCCAAAGCGCAGTCAAGCCACCGACCGAGGCCGAAGTCCAGGTGAGTACAAGCCAGTACCTGAATGTGCGGCAGACACCCTCTACGGATGCTGGTGTCATCGGCGCGTTGCCCCCCGGACAGACTGTTACGGCGGTCGAACGTTTAGAGGAT
>JAIOHN010000399.1 GCA_019912985.1 Anaerolineae bacterium
GGCAAGCATTATCCGTGGCAGCTTTCCGGCGGTATGCAGCAGCGGGTTGC
The DNA here is from genome assembly GCA_019912985.1 of Anaerolineae bacterium. Classification (GTDB taxonomy): domain Bacteria; phylum Chloroflexota; class Anaerolineae; order Aggregatilineales; family Phototrophicaceae; genus JAIOHN01. The sequence continues at coordinate 51 of JAIOHN010000399.1, forward strand.
TATCGCGCGTGGCCTGTCGTTTGAGCCATCGCTGCTGCTGATGGATGAACCCTTTGGTGCGCTCGATGAGTTCACACGCGAGCGGATGAATATGGAACTGCTGCGCATTTGGGAGCGTACAGGCATCACGGTGGTATTTGTGACGCACAGCATCCCCGAAGCAGTGTTCCTTTCACGGCAGGTGGTGGTCATGTCACCGCGCCCTGGGCGAATTACCAGTGTGATTGATGTCGATCTACCCTATCCGCGTGTGTTTGAAACCCGCGAATCGCCGCGATTCTTCGAGAAAGTCAACGACGTGCGCGAGTTATTGCGCGATGCTCATGCAATCTAACAGCGAGCAGGGAACTTATGGCGAGCGAAGCAGCAGTTGACTTAACCACGGGCCCTTCACGCGCACAGCAGTGGATTGCGCGAGCGCGTTATTACCTGCCGACCTTAGTTGTGGCGGTAACGGTGCTGGTACTGTGGGAACTGGTGGTACGGGTGTTTAATATCCAGCAGTTTTTGCTGCCCCGACCAAGCGCGATTTTGCAGGAATTTCTGCGTGAAGTCCAGTTATTCCTTAATCCCGGCGAAACGTCGATTCTGTTTGAAGCTGCTCGTGCAACCTTGTGGTCGGCAGTGGGTGGATACGTGCTCGGCTGTGGGTCGGGCATTCTGGTGGCATTGATTACGTCTCGCTGGACCATCATCAGTGAGGCAACGATGCCATTTGCGATCGCGGCTAACTCAGTGCCGATTGTCGCTTTTGCGCCGATTATGAATAACTGGTTTGGCATTACCAACCCTGCCTCTAAGATGGCTATCGTGGCGATTATTGTGTTTTTCCCCAGTATGATCAACACGGTGCGTGGTTTGACTCTGGTGGACACGCGCCAGCTTGAGTTAATGCGCTCCTATGCAGCCAGCGATTGGAAAGTGCTGCGCGCCTTACGTATCCCCAATGCGCTGCCGTTCATCTTCAGCGCGTTACGAGTCGCGAGCTCTTTAAGCGTGATCGGAGCTGTGGTTTCAGAGTTTTTCGGTGGACCGCGCGCAACACTCGGTGTCTATATCACGCAGGAAGCCGCCGGATTCGACTTCGCCAAAGCCTGGTCTGCGATTGTAATGGCATCTTTGATTGGTATTGCATTCTACCTGTTGGTGCTGCTGGCGGAACGCCGCTTCATGCCCTGGCATGCGTCTATTCGTGAAAATTGACTGAGTCCACGAAAAACTGGGGGTTTTTTCGTGCGGGTTTGCTATTTCTTACCCTAGAAGTTGCACGTAGTATTACCCATGCTATATGATAGAGCCAAAATGCCCTCGCGCGCCAGTTTTTTCACACAGGAGAGATGTTTATGTCAAGTCGTTCTATCAAACACGTTGCACTGGTCGCCTTGCTGCTGATCAGCGTACTTGCGCTGGGAAGCACTTCAGCACAAGATGACCTCATCCCCGTTCGTTTGCAATTGCAGTGGGTCGCGCAGTCGCAGTTTGCAGGTTATTTTGCTGCGCTTGACCAGGGCTTTTACGAGGATGAAGGTCTGGACGTGACCATTCTTGAAGGCGCGGTAGAGATCGTGCCACAGCAGGTGGTTGCATCTGGCGGGGCAGAATTCGGTATCGCCTGGGTGCCGAAGGTGCTGGAGTCCCGCGAAGCTGGTGCAGACCTGGTGAATATCGCGCAGGTGTTCCAACGCAGCGGTACGCTGGAAGTCGCTTTTGTGGATAGTGGCATTGAATCTGTTGAAGATTTTGCCGGACGTCGTATTGGTACCTGGGGCTTCGGCAATGAGCATGAGCTGTTCGCTGCCATGCGTGCGGCGAATATTGACCCCGACAATCCTGATGATGTCACGGTTGTGCAGCAGCCATTCGATATGTCGCTGCTAATAAACGGTGAAGTGGACGCCGCAGAAGCCATGACCTATAACGAATACGCGCAGGTGCTGGAGCAGGTGAACCCGGAGACGGGTGAACTCTACCAGCCAGAAGACCTGAATGTGATCGACTTTAACGAAGTCGGCACCGCTATGCTGCAAGATCATGTTTTTGTGGATGCGGGCTGGTTGGCTGAAGCGGGTAACGAAGATGTTGCCGTGAAGTTCCTGCGGGCTTCCTTCCGTGGCTGGATTTTCTGCCGCGATAACTTCGATGCCTGTGTCGATATTGTACTGAATAACGGCACCACCCTGGGTGAAAGTCATCAGCGCTGGCAGCTTAACGAAATTAACAAGCTGATTTGGCCGTCCCCCGATGGGATCGGCATTCTGAACCCGGCTTTGTGGGATCAAACTGTAGCAGTCGCTCTGGAAGGTGAAGTCATCAGTGAAGCGCCAGATGATGGGGCGTTCCGTACGGATCTGGCCGAGGCAGCAGTTGAAAGCCTTCGCGCCGATATGCCTGATGTTGATCTTACCGGCGAAGGTTTTGAGCCTATCAGTGTCGAACTGCGACCTGGTGGTGAATAACCCCCAATTACAGTAACATTAAATGCCCCGGCGATAAGTCGGGGCATTTTTATTTGTAAAAAGGACTGATTATGCCACGCCCTAATGTGATTGTATTTTTTACCGACCAGCAGCGGTGGGATACGACTGGTGTCCATGGCAATCCACTTGATCTTACGCCCAATTTCGACCGTATGGCCCGCTCTGGTACGCATGTTTACCACTCCTTTACCTGTCAGCCGGTGTGTGGCCCAGCTCGTTCATGTTTGCAAACCGGGCTTTATGCCACTAATACCGGTTCATATCGTAATGGCATTCCGCTTTCTCAGGATTTGCGGACGCTGGCTCATTATTTTAAGGATGGCGGCTACCGCACTGGCTACATTGGCAAGTGGCACCTGGCAGAGAAAGACCCCGTTCCGCCGGAAGAACGTGGCGGCTATGACTACTGGCTGGCCGCCAACACGTTGGAATTTACGTCTGATGCCTATGACACTGTTGTTTATGACGATGAGCAGCAAGCAGTTAAACTGCCGGGGTATCGTGTTGATGCGCTGACGGATGCAGCGATCCATTACGTTAATGACAATCAAGAGGATCCTTTTTTTCTCTTTGTCTCCTATCTGGAACCACATCACCAGAATCATCGTGATGACTACCCTGCGCCGGATGGTTATGCGGAGCGTTATGCCGGGCGTTGGGTGCCGCAGGATTTAGCGGCGTTAGGTGGCTCATCGCAGCAGCATCTGGCTGGTTACTTTGGCATGGTAAAACGCCTTGATGAAGCACTGGGTCGGCTGCTGGACGCGTTGAAAAGCCTGAATATGCTGGATAACACCATTGTATTGTTTACATCTGATCATGGCTGCCACTTCAAAACGCGCAACAGCGAATATAAGCGCTCATGTCATGAAAGTTCGATTCGGGTGCCAACAGCGGTGTGTGGCCCGGGATTTGACGGGGGTGGGCAACTTCGCGACTTGATCAGCCTGGTTGACATTCCACCAACATTGCTGGATGCGGCTGGCCTGCCAGTACCCGACGTGATGGAAGGGCGCTCATTTCTCCCGTTAGTAAGCCGTGAACCCGTGGATTGGCCGGACGAAGTCTTTATCCAGATCAGCGAGTCACAGGTGGGGCGGGCAGTTCGCACCAAACGCTGGAAATATTGTGTGGTCGCGCCGGATGCGAATGGGTGGGATACCGCCAGTGAAGATGTTTACCGTGAAACATTCCTTTACGATCTGCTGGCCGATCCTTATGAACTGACCAATTTGATAGATCTGGATTCTCACCGGGAAGTGGCACAAATCATGCGGGCGCGTTTGGTGCGGCGGATGCTGGCCTGTGGTGAAGCGCAACCTCAGATTGAGGAGGCATCCCCGCTCAAGAAGGGCGGTCAGCGCCGTGTTACATCAGCAGAGGCCCGTTCGTGAGGCGTATCAGCCCAGTCGGTTGATTCTGTCAAAAGCTGCTGTTTTATAGCATTCTGCGAGTGTGGGATAATTGAATACAGTATTGATGAAGTATTCGATTTGCCTTTAAAAACCATCACCGCCTGCCCGATGTGGATGAGTTTGCTGGCACCTTCACCGATGATATGAACGCCCAGAATCTCATATGACTCAAGGTGGAAGATGACCTTCAGAAAGCCGGTGCGGTCGCCGATGATCTGCCCGCGTGCGATTTCACGGTAATTGGCCTTGCCGACTTCGTAGGGAACCCCGGCAGCGGTCAGTTCTTCCTCGCTCTGGCCGACGGTCGAGATTTCGGGGATGGCATAAATGCCATAAGGGAATAATTCGGGGACACTGTTGGTCGGCACACCAAAGGCATGGGCTGCCGCCAACCCCGGTTTTACGCTCCGCAATGGCGACCCGCTTATTGAGCTTAGCCGCCTGGATCGTGGTTTGTTGGCCTGCTGGCCCGGAGTCAATCACGAAAAGATCATAATCGTAGTCGGATATAAACGCTCCCCAGTTGTTACCCCTATCAAAGTCTAGCGTGTTTCAGGGGATATAGCTAAACCTGCGCGGTTTTGATCAGTAAATATCCAGGTCTTTGCCAGATACAACCTTGCCGGGGTACAGCTCACGAACTTCGTCGAGCAATGCCTGCTCATCTGCACCCCAGAACAATTGATGGGTGAGTACCAGCAGTTCGGGCTGTGTTTGATTCGCGATCCTCGCCAGCTCAATGGCTGAAGTATGCACGGTGGTATGATAATGCTGCCACTCAGGTGGTCGGGATGCCAGTTGTGCTGCCGAATAAACCTCGTGGACAAGGATGTCGCAGCCGACAGCATTTTCGATCAGGCTTTGGGTGGGACGGGTATCACCAGAGAACACGATGGTACGATCATCGGTGGCAAACTGATAGCCGAATGCGTCCAGCGTCCCATGTTCAACCCGAAAAGCTTTCACGGATACCCAATCATCTTTATAAATCACCCCTTCCTCGACCTCTGTGACTTCGATGCTGAGGGGGTGATTTATGGGGGCCAGGCCATCCCTGTGTTCAGCGATGCCAATTGCATAAGCCTGCAGTAGATGGTCGCATAGGGCTCTGGTTCCTGGCGGGCCGTAAATTTGTAACGGCTCGGTGCGATCCAGTACCCAGGGCGCAATGATAAGATCAGCAAGGCCGGTCGTGTGATCCGGGTGCAGATGGGTGAGAAACAGGCGAGTGAGGTTAGTCATCGCCAGTGCTTCAAGGCCCTGTGCACGTGCCTGGACAATACGTTGGAGCGTGCCGCCACCGCAGTCCACCAGATACGGCCTCTGGTCTACGATGACCGCATAAGCAGATTGGAAGCGATCAGGCAGGATATTAGGCGTGCCGGTCCCCAGTAAGACCAGTTGCGTCATGATGGTTCCCCCAAGAAAAAAGGCACCTCAGAAACTGAGATGCCTTTTGGGTTTTAAGTCGGTAAAACTAGACGTCCAGATTGCGCACCTGACGCGCGTGAGTCTGGATAAAGCGTTTGCGTGGCGGCACACTGCTGCCCATCAACATATCAAAGATGCGGTCGGCTTCTGCCGCGTCTTCAATCGTCACCTGGAGCAGGGTGCGGGTAGCGGGATCCATCGTCGTTTCCCACAACTGGTCAGGGTTCATTTCACCCAGACCTTTGTAACGATTGACGCGTACCTTGTCTGGCTGGTTATAGCTCTTCAGGGCTTTCAACAGCAGCTCATTTTCATTCAGCCCCGACTCAGGGTAGATATATTCGACATTCTTGCCCATTTGCAGGCGGTAAATAGGAGGCTGAGCGATGTACAGATGGCCTTCCTGGATAAGCTCCTGCATGTGACGGAAGAAAAATGTCAATAACAGCGTGCGGATGTGGCTGCCGTCTACGTCGGCGTCCGTCATGATAATGACACGCCCATAGCGCAGTTTCTCGACCAGGAAATCTTCGCTAATGCCCGTCCCTAACGCCGAAATCATGGCTTTGATTTCGTTGTTATCGAGGATCTTATCCAGGCGGGCGCGCTCCGTGTTGAGGATCTTACCACGCAGCGGCAGGATTGCCTGGAAGTGGCGATCACGTCCTTGTTTGGCGCTGCCACCTGCCGAGTCACCCTCAACGATGTAAATCTCGGCCTCTCCGCCGTGTTGAGAGCAGTCTGCCAGTTTGCCCGGCAGGGTGCTGCTTTCGAGCAGACTCGGGCCACTGCGCACCAGATCGCGCGCTTTACGCGCCGCTTCACGCGCGCGCTTGCTGGTCATACATTTGTCGATGATTTTGCGCGCTTCGCGTGGATTCAGCTCCAGGAATTCCGCAAAGGCTTCTGAGACCACCTGCGAAACCGCCCCCTGCACATCCGGATTGAGCAGCTTGACTTTGGTCTGGCTCTCAAACTGGGGATCAGGATGTTTCACGCTGACAATCGCTGTCAAACCCTCCAGGGTGTCGTTGCCGGAGAAGTTGGCCTCTTTCTCTTTGAGCAAATTGGCCTTGCGAGCGTAACGGTTGATCACACTGGTTACCGCTGAACGCAGACCAGTCAGATGCGAACCGCCATCGGGTGTGTTGATGGTATTGGCAAATGCCAACTCGGTAACAGTTGAGGAATCGGTGTACTGAAAGGCAACTTCGACACCAATAGTGTATGGCTCTTTGTTTTCCGGCGCGGACTCTACATCACGCTCGGCATATACCGGGTCATGTAAAGCTTTACGATTGCGATTGAGATGCTGCACAAAAGAACGTAAGCCGCCTTCAAAATAGAAGGTGGTTTCCATCGGAATCGGCTTCACACGCTCATCACGCAGTGTAATCGTGACCTTACGGGTGACAAAAGCCATCTCGCGGAAACGCTGCGCCAGCGTCGCATAACTGAAATCGTTATGATCCATGACGGTAAAATCTGGCACAAAGGTGATGCGGGTACCGGTGGGTTCGCCAGGTTCCAACTTGCGGACTTTTGCGACTTCCGTAACGGGTTTGCCGATCTGGTAAATCTGCTCCCAGAGATAACCCTCGCGGAAAACTTCAGCACGCAGCTCTGAGGAAAGGGCGTTCACCGCAGAGACACCCACACCATGCAGACCACCACTGACCTTATAGGCGTTGCGGTCAAATTTGCCGCCCGCGCCGATTTCGGTCATTACAAGTTGAAGGGTTGAAACCCCTTCGGTTTTATGAATACCAACAGGGATCCCGACACCGTTATCGGTTACGGATACAGCATTGCCATCGTGCAGGGTCACTAGGATATGATCGCAGCGCCCGGCTAATGCTTCGTCAATGGCATTATCGACTACTTCATAAATCAAATGGTGCAGCGCACGGCTGTCCGTGCCGCCGACATACATACCAGGCCGCAGCCGGATATGCTCCATAGGTTTCAATTTCTGGATATTATCTTCCGTATAGGTTTGAGCGGTGGGTTGGTCCGCCATTGTCACTCCTTGCACTCTTCTACAATCGTAAAATGACTGCATCGTAAAGGCACAAGAGCCAGTACGTCACACTAAAATACAGCAAATTTTGTAACTGTTACTTGTTACCGGGCGGGGTAAATTCCTTCTGGTAAAGCACCTCTCTTTTCATTAATAATTATACCTCATTCTGGCTGTAGAAACAATGGGGTGGGTCGAACATATGGGCTAAGGGAGTTCTCGCTTGACAAGGAGGCTCAGGCCGTTTTAAAATGCCCACAAATGCCCTCGTAGTTCAGTGGACAGAACGTTGGCCTTCTAAGCCAAATGTCGCAGGTTCGAATCCTGCCGGGGGTGCAAAAAAGGGCGACCTTATCTTAGTCGCCCTTTGTATTTATTCGACGGTGACACTTTTTGCGAGGTTGCGTGGTTGATCTACGTCCGCCCCGCGCCAGACCGCGATGTGGTACGCAAGCATTTGCAGGGGCAGCACCGCGACGACCGGACTCAGAAAGTAAGGTGTTTCCGGCACGTAAATCACATGATCGGCTTTGGATTTGATGAAGGTATCCCCTTCAGTTGCCAGCGCGATGACAATGCCGCCACGGGCCTTTGCCTGTTCAATCTGGCTGATCATCTTGTCGTACAGCTCATCCTGAAGTGCAATCGTCAGTACGGGCATTGCCTCATCAATCAGTGCGATTGGTCCGTGTTTCATCTCGCCTGCCGGATAACCTTCCGCGTGAATATAGCTGATTTCCTTGAGTTTGAGCGCACCTTCCAACGCGATAGGATAATTAATCCCGCGCCCCAGATACAGAAAATCGCGATAATGATAGAGCTGCGCTGCTAGATGCTCAACCTCATGACTGTACTCTAGTGTCCGACCTACCAGATCTGGCAGTCGGGCAATATCCTGCAAATAACGCTTCTGCTGGTCAGCAGATAGCGTGCCACGCAGCTGCGCCAGATAGAGCGCCAGCAGGTACTGATCGACGATGCTGGCAGTGAAGGCTTTGGTCGAGGCGACGCCGATCTCAGGGCCAGCGTTCATGCTGATGTATCCATCGGATAGACGCATGGCCTGGCTGCCAACCGCATTGACAATGCTCCAGATCGTGGCTTGCTTATCCCGGGCTTCTTCCATCGCTGCCAGTGTGTCTACAGTCTCGCCACTCTGGGTGATCGCCAGGACAGCCGCGTTCTGGTCAAGAATGGGGTCACGGTAGCGGTATTCGCTGCCATAATCGACTTCAACGTGCAGCTTTGCCATGTGCTCGACAAAGAATTTGCCGACCAAGCCACTGTAATAACTGGTGCCACAGGCGATGGTGACCATGCGTGATAGGGCTTTTGCTTGCTCTACAGATAGATTTAGCTCGGGCAGTATCACTTCATGCCGCTCAAAGTCAACTCGGCTGCGAATAGTATCTGTGATGCTGCGTGCCTGTTCGAAAATCTCCTTCTGCATAAAGTGCTTATGCTCACCCTTTACCGCGCTGATGGGGTCCCAGGGGATGTCATGAATCACAGATGTGACCGGTTGACCGTCCAAAGTCTGTACCTGATAGCTGTGGGCGGTGACCGTCGCCATTTGCCGGTTTTCAAGGAAGATCATGTGGCGTGTGTGTTCCAGAATAGCGGGGATGTCAGAGGCGATGAAGTTTTCGCCCATACCCAGGCCTAAGGTAACGCCGCCTGCGTTGCCGATGCGGACCACGACGATGGTATCCGGTACACGCTTGCTCAGGACAACAATCGCGTGGGCACCACGTAAATACTGCGCCGCTTTGCGAGTCGATTCGGTCAGGTCATGATTAGCGCCGTTGCAGGCAAAGCGTTCGATTAAGTGAACGATGACTTCGGTATCGGTGTCAGACTTGAACTTGACACCCTCCGCGCTCAATTCGTCGCGCAGCTCAAGGTAATTTTCTACGATGCCGTTGTGGACAACCACATATTCACCACTCATGCTGATATGTGGATGCGCGTTTCGTTCGGCAGGTGCACCATGCGTCGCCCATCGCGTGTGGCCGATGCCAATATGTCCGCTGACGGGGCTGGCGTCTACTTTCTGGCGCAGGTTTGCGAGCTTACCGACATCGCGCCTGATCTGGACATGGTTATTCTGAATGACGGCGATTCCGGCTGAATCATAACCGCGATATTCCAGCCGCTGCAAACCATCCAGGATAATAGGGGTAGCATCGGACGCGCCGACATAACCAACAATGCCGCACATAAGGGGAGTCCTCCGTAGATGGAAATATACAATTGTTCCACCAGCACGCGGCTTGTCTCACCTGTTGCCAGGTGATTTTCGCATTGTGCTTTGATCTTACGGAGGAAAAGAAGGGTGAGTGGAGCACCCTGACGGCATCCGCTGATGTCTCGATTTTCTTCCCACTGGGGGAATTAGTCTCAAAATGAGAAACCGCCACCTCGTCACCCTCAAATGAGGGCCATGCGCTTATTTCCTCGGACTTGCTCTCGACAAGTCTAGGTATCAATAAACTCCAGATACCTTGCTGTCGCCTTGCTCAAATCACTATATACACCTCGCGCCTCAGGGTTGGGAAGGGCAGTCGCCAACTGATACATGGCTTCTTCAGTCATCTCGCTCAATTCTTCACGTGGGATGCGATTGCGACCACCCACGCGAAAGCGAAAGGGCTTTCCAAACGTGAGCGTGATTTCAGGACGCTGAAACCGGCCCCATTTCTCCTTCCAGCCCTCAGCACCGCTAATGGCGGTTGGCACAACCACTGCGTCTGCTTTCGTAGCCACATAAGCCATGCCGTCTTTTGGCCGTGCAAGACCATGTTTTTGGCGGGTGCCTTCGGGCGCAATCAGAATCAATTGCCCGCTTTTGAGCAGTTCAATTGAATTGGTGAGCGCTTTGCGGTCAATCTCACCTCGATTGACCGTATAAGCGCCCCACCACCACACTGCTAATGCACCGAGTGGGGTGTGGGTATTTTCAATCTTGGTCATGGGGATGACGAAACGATGCGTGACCGCACCCATACACAGGCCGGGGTCAAGCGCGGTGACATGATTCATCATGAGTAACGCGGGGCCTGACGATGGGATGTTTTCCAAGCCGTTGACCTTGATCTTGACCAACAGGCCAAACCCAACCCAACGGATAAGGCCACGCAGGATATGCCGCCGCCAACTAAGTGATGGCTGGCGCGCAATATACTGTTCGACAGAGACTGAAGCACTCATCGCTAGCGTTTTGGTCTCCTGCTTTGCGGACGACGAGGTTTGGAGCGACGAGGATCATTGGAACGGGTGCGGGTTTGCTGGCGAACAGCCCTGAATGCCGGATCAGTCATCTGCAAAGCTTTCACTTCGTCCTGGGTTAGATCGCGCCATTCACCGGGGCGCAGCGTGCCGATGCTGAAACGTCCAATATGTGTCCGGGTGAGATGCCGCACCGGGAAGCCAAGTTTGGAAGCCACACGCCTTATCTGGCGTTTCTTGCCTTCGGTCATGATGACTCGCAGCGTCGTAAATCCCTTGTCGCCTTTAATAACTTGTACGGCACAGGGGGCAGTCATCCCATCTTCGTCAAGATGCACGCCGGTTTCCCACTGGTGCAGCGCCTCCGCGGTGGGGAGGCCGTAAACGGTTACCTTGTAAGTTTTTGTGTGTTGGTAGCGTGGGTGAGTCAGCTTGTTGGCTAGCTCACCATCATTGGTAAGCACGATCAAGCCATCACTCTCGGCGTCGAGGCGACCAATTGTGAAGAGATGACCTTCCACTGGCACCAAATCGCGCACGGTCGAGCGTTTATCGCCGTGTTGCGAACGATTGCTCGAAACCACATTTCTTGGTTTGTTGAGTGCAATATAGCGCTTGGGCTGCGTATCGAAATGAAGGCGTTCGCCGTCGACCTCGATCGTATCGGTAGCCGGGTCTGCCTTGTCGCCCAGGGTGATAAACGCCCCGTTTACTTTCACGCGACCCTGTTCAATCAGGGTTTCGCAGGCCCGGCGGGAACCGATATTTGCCTGGGCCATGAGCTTTTGTACACGTTCTTTCACGTTGTTATTCTCTTCCATTGGTGGAAGAAAAATTATAGCATAGGGGGCATAGTTCTCCCATGCCCCGCTTGATTACTCTTTATCCGGCTCGATGAGTTGCAGACCAGTCAGCGACTCATACACGCTGATGATCGCGCTGTTATCCAACTCGCGGTTGCCTTGTTCCAACATGGCAGTATACAACTGCTGAACAACCGCCGTCATAGGCAGGGGAATGCCATATGTCTTGGCTGTGTCCATGACGATACCCAGGTCTTTATGCTGCATGTAGGCTTTAAAACCGGGCTGGCGGTTGCCTGCGAACAGGCGTGGCGGCTTGTTATCCAGCGTCCACATTTGGGCTGCGCCATTTTTAATCGCTTCCACGACGCGGCTGGGATCAACACCCGCCTTTTGGGCGGTGATGAGTGCTTCCGCCAGCGCAGTCATCTGCGCACCGACGATGATTTGATTGCACACCTTGGCGATTTGCCCCGCGCCGCTTTCACCCACCAGCACCCAGGCTTTACCCATCGCTTCAAACAAGGGTGCCGTCTTATCAAATGCTTCCTGGGAGCCGCCGACCATGATTGTCAGCGTGCCATTGCGTGCGCCGATGTCGCCGCCGCTGACCGGGGCGTCCAGCGCCATCACCCCCGCTTTTTCCAGCTCCGCAGCGATGTTACGGGCGGTTTCTGGCTTAATGGTGCTGTTATCAACGAAAATCAGTCCTTCGTGAGCGCCTTCGATGATCCCGTTTTCGCCAAGGACCACTTTCTCCACGTCCGGTGAGTCTGGTAGATTGGTGAATACGAACTCCACCTGCTCAGCCACTTCGCGCGGGGAGTGTGCGCGGGTTGCGCCTTCGCTGACGAGCTGCTCAACAATACCCTGGCTGCGATTGTGAACCACGAGCTCGTGTCCGGCTTTCATCAGGTTTCGGGTCATTGCTGCACCCATGATGCCCAGCCCAATGTAACCAATTTTTGCCATAATTAATCTCCTCCTTGCATTGATAAACGCAAAGGCTGAGTGGTGGTTCAGCCTTTACGGGTGACTCGGAATTGTAATGGTATGCCTGCCAGCAGCTTGGTCTGTGCCTGAATTGTCGGGATTGCCACGAAAATGAGCGTGAGAAAAACCATCAACGGGAAACTGATAATTGTCAGAATTCGCTCCTGAATGGTTTGTGGTCGGTGTGCGGGACGGGGCGGTCGTGCGCTCACATCCTGATGCCAGAACACGATGCTCAGCACGGATACCAACAGGAAGCTGGCCTGCAAGGCAACGAAAATCGGGTTGTGGATGTTCTCGGCGGCAAGCTGCGCCAGCATGTCTGGATGCACCAGAAAGGTAACCTGTGAGCCGAACGTCAAAATTACCCAACCTGCACCAGCCAGCAGCAGGTCATGTGAGGCACGGAACAGCAGGTGAAATGAACGCGTAAACGGAATTTCTGGATGTTCCAGCATCTTGGCGATAATGTAGCCTACTTCTTTGCTGCCCCAGGCGTGTCGCAGCGATTGTAAATAACGGCTCCGTGTGGATTCTAAGATGGTGGGGCCG
>JAIOHN010000400.1 GCA_019912985.1 Anaerolineae bacterium
GCCAGCGCTCTCCTGGTTTTTTGGTCTGAAAATAGGTGTTGATGTAGCCATCCTCCCGCTGCGCAGCCGCAATGAGCCCGATGGTTTCATCGGCCATTTTCTGTAAGGCCGGGTCAGGGTTATTGGCGAGTTCGTAACCCAGGGCTTCCAGCCACTTATAGAGGTCTGAATCGAGAAAACGAAAACCCTGGAACTGCCCTTCAATCTGGCCGGCAGCAAGCCGAAAGTTGTGAAAATTGCCAGCTGCATCCAGCATGTGATAACCATGTTCCAGGCTCACGTTGTGATTGGTGACCTGGCGCTGACCCCAAAAACCGTCGTTGATCTTCACTGTGGAAAGTTCAAGGGGGTGCCATTGTGTATGTAAACGGAAGTTCTCTGCCATGCTTCATTCCTTGTTCAAAAACCCTGATATGAGGCGAAATTATAATCTGAACCCGGCAAAGTTGCTATTTTAACTGATTTACTAATAGGCGAATTCAGGTTTTCAATCTTAAGGCTTTGATAGCGGTTATTGCCATAGGATAAACATAAGCAGTTAGCAATAATACTCCATGATCATCTTTCCTCCTCACATAGCGCCTAAACAGGCGCTATTGTGTTTATATGGTTTACCCCCTTTGCGTTACAATGCCTCCCGTTGAAAAAGGCTCATAGGGAGAAACATAATGGATATTCAGGTGTCTGCTGGTGATATCACCATAGCGCAGGCCGACACGATTATTGTCTATGCATTTCAGGGTAGCGAGCTTACCAGTGCCGCACAGGCGGTCAATAAAGCACTGAACGGCGCGGTTGATGACCTGATCGCTGCCGAGGATTTCAGCGGGAAAAGTGGCGATCAGGTGCTGCTGTATACACGGGGAGCAATCACAGCGAAGCGTGTGATTCTCGTCGGTCTGGGTGAGGCAGACAAATTTACGGCGGATGTGGCGCGGCGTGCTACAGCGCAGGGGATGAAAAAAGCCAGCGATCTCAAAGCCAAAACAGTTGCGACTGCGGTTCCCGGCACTGAGCAGGATATCGCGGCAGCGGTGGAAGCGGTGGCGGAGGCGGCGCTGCTGGCCGTCTATCATTATCATGGGCAGAAAAGCGGTGATTCTCCCGCAAGTCTGCCGGAGTCGCTGCTCATTTACATCGCGGCTGATGAGGATGTGGATGCTGCCAAACAGGATGTACAGGCTGGGGAGGCGATTGCCGCTGGGGTGCAGATCACGCGTGACCTGGTGAATCTGCCGCCGAATGTTTGCACACCGGCTTACATGGCACAGGTTGCGGGTGAGGTGGCAAAAGAAGTTGGCCTGAAGATCGAAGTGCTGGAAAAGAAGCAGATGGAAGCGCTGGGCATGGGCGCACTGTTGGGAGTCGCCCAGGGCAGCGAGACTCCGCCGCGCTTTATTGTGCTGGAGCACAACGCCGATAAAGCCAATGAACTGGATACAGTGGTGTTGGTTGGCAAGGGCGTGACATTCGATACCGGCGGCTACAGTCTCAAAACCCGCGATGGTATGTCAAAGATGAAAGGGGATATGGGCGGTGGCGGTGCCGTGATCGGCGCGATGCGGGCGATTGGCGCGCTGAAGGTACCGCTGCATGTGGTGGGATTAATCCCGGCGGCGGACAATATGGTGAGCGGCAAAGCTTACCGTCCACAGGATGTGGTGAAAGCCAGCAACGGCGTCACCATCGAGATTATCAGCACAGATGCAGAAGGGCGATTGCTACTGGCAGACGCGCTGGCGTTTGCCTCGCGTTATGAGCCACAGGCAGTGGTCGATATTGCCACGCTGACCGGGGCATGTATGGTCGCCCTGGGTGGTGTGGCTGCCGGTTTGTTCAGCACCGATGATCAACTACGCGATCAACTTGTTGGTGCCGGGCTTCGCACCAGCGAACAGCTGTGGCCGCTGCCATTATACGAAGAGTATGGCAAGACGCTTGAATCACAGACGGCAGATACCAAGAATTCTGGTGGACGCATGGGTGGTGCAGGAGTCGCAGCGATTTTCCTCAAGAATTTCGTGGATTATCCCGCCTGGGCGCATATCGACATGGCTGGACTGGCCGGAATCGACAGCCTGAGCGGTAAGCAGGAAAACCCGTATGTCCCGGCGAAAGGCGCGACCGGCTACGGCGTGCGTCTGCTCACCGATTTCGTGCGGCGCTGGCAGGCCTGAGAATAAAGTCGATATATTGCATTTTGGGGCGCAAGCCTTGCGCCCCTACAAAGC
>JAIOHN010000401.1 GCA_019912985.1 Anaerolineae bacterium
CGGTCTGGGTGTCCTTGTCAAAGTAGTCCGGGCAGTCGTAAAGCTCCATCAGCAGGTCTTTCATGCCCACCATGTAATCGCGTTTGTTGATCGCGCCGAACAACCCCGCGACTTCGTCCTTCAGCAAGCCCCGCTGCGCTGCAAAGGGTTGTGCTCTCGTCAGCCGTTCCCGCTGCTCCTGGATGAGTTTGTCAAAGTTGCTCGGCAAGCGCCCTGCCAGCGCCTCCTGAAAGCGTTCCGGTGAACCCGGTGTGGGCATCAGCATGTGTGGAATAGCGGCGCGTGCCACCTGCTCCGCCAGCTTGTAGGCGGTGGACTTGCGGTAGAACGTTGTCCCTGCCACGAGCATCAGGTACAGGTTCGGGTAAATCTTCACGCCCCATGGCGCTTCGCCATAGAGCCTGCGTCCTACTGCTGTCGCCAGCAGCCATAATCCGGCTGCCTGATGAAAGATCATCGGGGTTTGATTGCCGGTTGTTCCCGACCAGTCCATGTACTGCTGCAACCAGTCCGGTAGTCTGTAATCCGTCGGGGCAGATGGCGGTGGGTCTTTGGGTTTATCAGGTGAAGGTTTACGTTTTACCATCGGTTGATTCTGCATGGTTGGCGGCTGTGGACGCTCGACCAGCCCACCTACTTGATTCGGGTCGATGTTGAGCGCCTCGCAGACTTCTTTCGCCAGCATGGTGCCGCACACGTAGCAGTGACCATACCCGCTCTGCGTGTTGAACCCAAACGAAGGGTTTCTATCCCCGTTTTTGTGCCGCTCCGGGTAAATGCAGTTTCCATGCAACCAGTCGCCATGCTGTTTGAAGCCCTGTCCTGCCAGTACTCGCGCAATCATGTCAAGCATACGCGGGTTCAGCGGTGCATCGCCTGTCGGAAAGTTCATGCGGGTCGGTGGCTGCCACACCCGCACTGCCTGACGCGGTTTGAACGACTCAATCCACGCAGCCAACTCCACAAGATCAGGCACATGCAGAATATCAAGTTCGCGCTCAACTCGATACGGCTGTCCGGTGGTCGGGTGAACACTCGGCGACGCGACCACCTGCCGCCCCTCCCCGCACAGTTCCAGATTGCCAATCGGTGTTCCCATCGCTTTGATGCTCGACGGTAGGCTGTCGGTATAGAAGTAGACATGCTGCCCTACACCCCCACCGCTGGCAATCGTGTAGGTTTCCGCCAGCGCTAGGAACGTCGCGGCGAAGGCCGGATACCCGGCTGCGCCGTCCAGATCGAGGACGACCAGATTACCGGATACCCTGCCGCAAACGATGCCGATATTCTTCAACAGCCCAGCGTTATTCCATGCTTTGATTGTCTCCGGCGAAGCGGCTGCCTGCTGGTACTCCGTCCATGCTGTCAATGCGGGACGCTTGCCATCCAGCGGAATGATGCTCAATCCAAGCGCGGCATACGCCAGCGCTGCGGCGAGTGTGGTTTGTTCCTGTGCCGCCTGTACAATCGGTGGCTGTTGTGAGGCTTTCATCGTGCTGTTTTCCTTTATATAGTGTCCCATTCGTGTTTTACAAACCGTTGGACAGCACGCCCGGATTGATGTATCCTCAGATTGCTGAAGTCATTTGGATACATCGTTCCAGCCGCGCCGCCAGTGGGGTTAGTCTGCTGGCGGTTTGGTTTTCTGCTGCAAAGCCCGCTCCACCACCCTATGAATGGCGCTCTCGGTCGCAATCCCGGCACCGATAGCATCCTCCAGCAGTTCCGTCAGATCATAAGGTTCCTTCTTTACCCGCTCGTACAGCATGTGCATGACCTGCACATTGATCCACAGGCTGATCACCGTCAGCCGTTCCACATAATCCACTCGGCGCTGGAACATCTTCGTGAAGTGTTTACGGCTGCCGATCAGGTCTTCCTGCTCATCGAGATAGGCTCTCAGCGCGGCGCGTACGACCTCGGCTTTAGGTTCGTCGCGCTGGCTGGCGATCTGCTCCAGCCGGTTCTCCATCGCCCCGGTGATATGCACCGTCAGGCGGTTGGTGTATTGGGATTTCGAGTTGTCAGACATGCTTTCCTCGCTCTGCTTTTTTCTTCGGACGAAATCGCGGATTTCGGACGGGCGGGACACGGTGAACCGTGACGCGCCACACTTGGAAGCGAGGGTGGGCTGCGCCCACACCGTCGCTGACGCATCATGCGGAGGCATGGTGCGTGAAGCCCCTCCGGCGCATGAGGAGCAAGTTTATTAAACTTGCCACCCCTGCGTAGTGGTGGGTGCGGTGTCCCGCCTGTCCTACACACTCGTGTAGACAGGTTCGCCACAGGCGGGACACCTGCGATTGGCGCGAAGCCAATCGCCTGCTCTTTGCAGCGCATCAACTGATGTAAGACGGATAATGTCATCAGCTACAGGTCAATCTCCGGTGTCTGTCGGACAATCACGGGATCAGCATCCATATCAGACGTGATGTTTTGTTGCTCCGGTTCAACTTCTCGCAACAGTCGCCACGCTTGCCCAATCGTGCGGTCAAGCACCTGCTCAAATTCCTGTCGGGCGATGTGATGCAGGTTGTCTTCACGATTCAGTCCTCCCCGATCTGTGCAGACATGCTGACGGTCTACCCGGTGCGACTCACGTTCTCCGATGATGTTCTCGACTGTTCCAGCCACAAACACATGCGTGTGTAGATTTTGCAGGCCGTAGTCATCGTCGGTGTCGCGGTCATGCGTCACATAGCTGTACTCCGGTATGTTCAGTCCACGCGCCGCGAACCAGCCTTCAATCGTGCGTTCGGTCACCTCGCGCACAAGTTCCTGCCGCAGGTCTTCCGGCACCAGCGCCATCAAATCGGGTGCAGGGGCAATAACCATGTGATGTGCCAGCACATACGGACCGGACAGCGCCCCCGCGTTCTCATACACCTCACGCCAGCCGCTGCCCAACCCACAGTCCGTCCAGCGTTCACTCAAATCCACCGGGCGGTGGTCGGGACTTTCACGGTAGGACACGTACTTCAGCAGCTTCTTCAAGCCCTTGTAACCACCTTTGGATGGCTTCTGATATTTCCAGTTGGGGATGATGCTCGGCTTGCTCATCAGCGTTTTTGCCCCTGTTTTCCCTTGATTTCTGACACTAAACCTCGTTCATGCCCGCGCCAGCGCTCCCATTTGTCCTGCTGTTTGCAGCGGTTGCTGCAATAGAAGCGAGGTCGTCCGCCCAGTGGCGAAGGGAGTGGCAGTGGCTCGCCACACACCCTACACCAGCCCGTTTCTACATCTCGTTTGGGTGCGGATGACTGCCGTTCCCGTTGGCGCTGAGTTCCAAAGGGCGTTGTTCGGCAACCTCCTCTGGGTAAACTGGATTTGCAGGTAACTCGAGTACAGGCTGCTCATACCAGTTGTCGGCTTGCAGTTCGCGGTAAATCAAGGCTCGCCATTCGGCGGTGTTCAAGCCTTCCAGTACCTCCCGGCGGCGGCTGTTAGTCTTCCGCAGCGCATCCCTGAGCGCATTGGCGTAGAACTGCATCCACTGGTTGTGTGCTTCAGGGTTGATCGTCGCCCGCTGCCAGTCGTTCACCGCTTCCTGATAGGCGCGTTCATTCGTGTGGCGTAGTTCAATTGCTTCCAGCATTTGCTCTTTCAGCACATAGGCGGTTGAGAGAACCAGCAGCGGCGGAGCAATCGCTTCCAACCAGGCAAACGGGCTGGTGGTATGACCGGGCAGCGCTACCTGCACATTCCCGACCAGTGCAATCGCGGTGGCGATTCCCATGCTGGCGTACAGCAAGCGCCTCGCGTTTGGGGTTGTCCCTAACGTTGCCAGCGCCAGCGAGAACACCACCTGTCCCACCTCAGCCGTTAGCACGGTAGCAATCCCAACAGCTATCATCGCCAGTTCATACGGCACTGCCGCGCCGAAGGTGGATGAACCGATGACATACAACCGGATGGCAGACGGGGTGAAAGCTGCCAGCAGCAGAGCGATACACAGTCCCGTGATGAGCTTCGTCACCAGCGGCGGATAGCGGTGAGCGGCATGGTGGTTGTAATGGTCGCGCTGAGGGCGTTCGCCAATGTCACGCATCACCGCTTCCTCAGCGGCAG